>JACVRP010000009.1 GCA_014534385.1 Cyanobacteria bacterium Co-bin13 | reverse complement strand
ATTCCGAGCCAAGCAGCTGCACGACTGGCTCTATCACAAAGGCATTCACTCCCTGAGTGAAATCACCGTCTTTTCAAAAGCCTGGCGGGAGCAAATTGCCGACGTGCCGGTGGGCCGCGCCCAAATCCACCACCGCTCAGAAGCTCCCGACGGTACGGTCAAATATCTGCTGAAGCTGGCCGATGGTCACATTATTGAAACCGTTGGCATGCCCTCGCCCCGACGGCTGACGGTGTGCGTTTCCTCCCAGGTGGGCTGCCCGATGGCCTGCGACTTTTGCGCCACCGGCAAAGGCGGCTTTCTGCGAAACTTAGCTACCCATGAAATCGTGGATCAGGTGCTGACGGTGCAGGAAGACTTTGACCAGCGGGTCAGCCATATTGTTTTTATGGGCATGGGCGAACCGCTGCTAAATAGTGACAACGTGGTCGCCGCCATTCGCTGCCTCAATCAGGACGTTGGCATTAGCCAGCGCACCATTACTCTCTCTACCGTAGGCATTCCGGGCCGTATCCGACGCCTGGCAGCAGAACAGCTCCAGGTCACGCTGGCCGTCAGCCTGCACGCCTCTAACCAAGCTCTTAGAACCAAACTGATTCCCAGCGCCCAAGCTTACCCCCTAGAGGCTTTGCTAGAAGAATGCCGCGACTACGTCAAGCAAACTGGGCGGCGAGTCTCCTTTGAGTACATTCTGCTAGCCGAGCTCAACGATACGCCTGAGCATGCCCTGGAACTGGCTCGTCACCTGCGCGGCTTCCAAAGCCACGTCAACCTGATTCCTTACAACCCTATCAGTGAAGTAGACTACCAGCGCCCCAGCGAAAGCCGCATTCGAGCCTTCGTCAAAGCTCTGGAAGACCAGCACATTGCCGTCAGCGTTCGCTATTCTCGCGGGTTAGAAAAAGACGCTGCCTGCGGCCAACTGCGAGCCTCAAAAGTCGCTGGGTAACCCTTAAGGTAAGTAATGTGGAATCACAACATCCACTACCATGACTATCTACTGCACCAAATCCCTAAAAGAGTTGACCGTGCGTTGGATATTGGTTGCGGCCTAGGTCATTTTGCTCGGAAGCTAGCAGAGCGATCCGGCTTTGTCGATGCTTTGGATGTTGATGATGCTACTCTCACAGAGGCCTCGGTTATTAACTGTTCTCCTAACATTGCTTACTTAAAGGCTAATTTCCTAACAGCGGACTTACCTGAGGCAGCCTACGATGTAATTGTCTCGATTGCTGCCATACACCACATGGATATGGAGGCAGCTTTGAAGAAGATGAAGCTGCTGCTGCGCCCCTCTGGAAAGCTGTTAATTCTTGGGCTTTATCGAGAGAAAACCCTGGTTGACTATGCTTACAGTCTCGCCTCTATTCCGCTTAACTTTTTGTTTCTGCAATGGCATCGGGCATCAGTTAACAGGCTGGCTGCGATCGCACCCACTCGGCCTGCTCAACTAACGGTTAAGCAGATTAAAGTGATTGCAGGCACTGTTGTTCCTGGATTTTGTTTCAAAAGGCATCTGCTCTGGCGTTATTCACTGGTTTGGCAAAAACCTTATTAAAGGTGATTGAATGCCTACAGCCTGTGTACTCCTTGAGGCATTGAATATCTAAAAAACTCGCTGCTTGAATCTGCCCTAGGGAAAAGGAAGGTAAGCGTTTGCTGCCTTAGGGTGTAGGTAATTAACCTACCTAGCAGGAGTGAATATGGTAACTAGCCAGCAGAAACGAGGCATTGGCTTCTTTTCCAGTGCCGAAACGGTTGAAAAAGCATGCCAAGAGCTGCAGTCTTCTGGGTTCTCTATGGACAAGGTTTCCGTGATTGGCAAAGATGCTCAGCAGGGAGCTGATGTCAGCGGCGCTACGGCTCAGGACCGAATTGGTGAAGACAAAGTCAAGCCCGCAGCGACCGTTGTTGCCGATACGGTTAGCAATAGCGCTACCGGGGTCGTTTTGTTTGGTCTGACCAGCCTGGTAATTCCGGGTCTGGGGCCTATTCTGGCAGCCGGATCTCTGGTAGGCGCACTGTCTGCTACTGCCGCTGCAACCGGAGTCAGTGCCGTTGCCTCAAATAATCTCTACCAGGCGCTCTCGTCGTTGGGCATTCCCGAAGACAAGGCCAGCGACTATGGAGATGCGCTGTTGGCTGGGCAGTACCTGGTCATTGTTGAGGGCTCAGAAGATGAGCTGAACCAGGCTACACAGACCTTGAGCCAGCACGAGATCAAGGATTGGAGCGTCTATTAATTAGGCGGCTCAGCCCATCAATTTAGGCGTAAAAGCAAAAAAAGTAGGACGCAGGCGTTTGCGTCCTACTAGAGCGAGATGTCTAACTTTGAAGGGGTGCCGGTGTCGGGCACCCAGATCGCTAGTCCTCTTCGTGGTGAGCAAAGCGGCGGTAGAGGAAGTCCAGCGCGAAGTTTCGCAGTTCGTAGTAGCGTGGGTCTTCCATAATGCGGGCGCGATTGCGGGGGCGGGGGAAAGGCACCTCTACAATCTCGCCAATTTTGGCGGCGGGGCCGTTGGTCATCATCACGACCCGGTCAGCCAGGAAAAGGGCTTCATCGATATCGTGGGTGATCATCAAGACGGTGGCCCGGTGGTCCTGCCAGATACTGAGCAGTTCTTCCTGTAGCTCTTCCTTGGTGATGGCGTCGAGCGCGCCAAAGGGCTCATCGAGGATTAGCACTTGGGGGCGAATGGCTAAAGCGCGTGCGATCGCAACCCGCTGCTTCATGCCCCCCGAAAGCTGGCTGGGCCGCTTCTTGGCGGCTTCGGTCAGGCCTACCATTGCCAGATGCTCATTGACGATGTCTACCCGCTGAGCGTGGGGCATATTGGGGTTGGCCGATTCTACGGCCAGGTACACATTCTCAAAAGCGGTCTTCCAGGGCAGCAGGGAGTAGTTTTGGAATACCATCATGCGATCCAGGCCGGGGCGCACAACGGGTTCATGGTTTAGGTAAATGTCGCCTACGGTCGGCTGGTTAAAGCCTGCCACCATGTTGAGCAGTGTCGTTTTACCACAGCCGGAGTGGCCAATTAGGCAGACAAATTCGCCTTCTTTTACCGTTAGGTTAATGTCTTCGAGAACGGTGTAAGGGCCTTTCGGCGTGGGATACACCTTAGAGACCTGTTTAATCTGCAGAAAGTCTGCCTTTGCCTGAGTCGGCGGGGTTGTCTGAGGAGTGAGGGTTTGCATAGCGATCGCAAGTAACTCTTTAAAGGTGGCAATTTGATCAGGTGGAGGAGTGCGTCCCTAGACTTAGCGGGGAGACAGCGTTTCCGCTGGAGGCTGAATCAAAACTTCCTCGACCTGCACCGGGCGACGACCCAGGGTCAGGCGCTCCAGATAGCCCAGCGGGTCATCGGGGTTAAAGACCACCCCATCGAACAGGGCAAAGGGCTCGCGGTCGGCCTCTAGATCGGGCCAGCCCAACTGCCGCGCTGCTTCGCCAAAGAGGTCCACACGCCGCACTCGCTCCAGAATCTCAATCCAGTTTTTGGGGAAGGGGGTAATGCCCCAGCGAGCCAGCTGCGTGAGGATCCACAGCCCTTCACTCCGGCCCGGGCAGGTGGATCTGTCAACGTAGAACTGGTTAAACCGCAGCATGCTGGCAGGCGGCTCATCCAGGCTCCAGCGGTAGGGGTCGATAAAGCCAGGGCGAGTGTAGGCTGGGTCAGAGCCAACGTATTCGGGGCGGCAGATCAGCTCTAGCACGCTCTCCCGGTTGCGGCGGTCGTCGCAGTATTCACAGGCTTCCATCAGGGCCTTGACCAGGGCCAGGTGGGTTTCGGGGTACTGGTTCACCCAGTCTTCTCGCACGCCCAGAACTTTTTCGGGGTGTCCGGCCCACAGATCCAGGTCGGTGGCCATGACCACGCCCTGCCCTTCGCTGACGGCCCGCGAGTTCCAGGGTTCGCCGACGCAGTAGCCGTCAATCGTGCCCGCCTTCAGGGTCGAGAACATTTGGGCTGGGGG
Organism: Cyanobacteria bacterium Co-bin13; assembly: GCA_014534385.1. Taxonomy (GTDB): domain Bacteria; phylum Cyanobacteriota; class Cyanobacteriia; order Phormidesmidales; family Phormidesmidaceae; genus JACVSF01. The sequence continues at coordinate 19,188 of JACVRP010000009.1, read as the reverse complement.
AATCACGGTCAGACTGACGTCGCTGTCAGGATCGATGCCGCCCGAGGCCAGCCAGTAGCGCAGCATCAGGTTATGCATTGAGGCGGGGTGAACCATGCCCAGCGTATGGACTTTGTCTGGGGTCTGGCTTAGGGATGCCTTGAAGTCGGCCAGAGATCGCACGCCCTGGTCGTAGAGCCGACGAGAGAAGGTAATGGCGTTGCCGTTGCGGCTCAGCACCAGGGCAGTGATGATCGGCAGCGGGGCTTTGCCGCCCATGCCCAGGGTCATGCCCAGGGGCATCCCGGCCACCATCTGGGCTCCATCGAGACGACCATTGGCTACCCCATCGGCAATTGCCTGCCAGCTGGGCTCGCGCGACAGGGTGACTTCTTCCAGACCGTATTTCTTGAAAAAGCCTTTTTCCTGAGCCACCACCAGCGGCGCACAGTCGGTCAGCGGAATAAAGCCAATATCGAGATTGACTTTTTCCAAACCATGACGGGCAACGGCAACCGTGGGCTTGACCTGACGCTGCTTGGCCCGCTTTTGCTGGTTGAGGAAGTAGATAATCTCGTTCCGCAGGGCGTAGTAGCGGGGGTGATTGACCACCTCCATGCGGTGGCGGGGCCGGGGAATCGGTACTTCGAGGATTTGACCAATGCGGGCTTCGGGGCCGTTAGTCAGCATCACCACCCGATCGGAGAGCAGCAGTGCCTCATCCACATCGTGGGTCACCATGATTGCCGTGACCTGGCTCTCCTGACAGATCTGCATGAGCTGCTCCTGCAGGTTGCCTCGCGTCAGCGCATCCAGTGCGCCAAAGGGCTCATCTAGCAGCAGCAGCTTGGGCCGGATGGCCAGGGCACGTGCGATCGCAACCCGCTGCTTCATCCCCCCCGACAGCTCGTGAGGGTATTTATCGGCGGCCCGGCTCAGCCCCACCATATTGATGTGGTGCTCAATGATGCTGCGCTGCTCGCCCTTGGGCAGATTTCCCAAAGCCGACTCGACGGCCAGCGCCACGTTCTGACGCACCGTTTTCCAGGGCAGTAGGGAGTAGTTTTGAAACACCACCATGCGGTCGGGGCCTGGGCGGCGCACTTCCCGCCCCTCTAGAATGACGCCGCCCGTGCTGGGTTTGTCTAGCCCTGCAACGATATTGAGCAGCGTAGACTTACCGCAGCCAGAGTGGCCGATGAGGGAGACAAACTCGCCCTGGCGCAGCTTCAGCTCAATGTTTTTCAGAGCAATGTATTGACCGCCACCGGGCAGATCAAAGACTTTATCGATGTGATCGACTTCGACGAAAACTGACATGGCTGTTTGAGGGTGAGGGTAGGTGGGTGAGGGGTGGGCGGGTTGGGGGTGGATGGGAGCGGGGGAGCAGGGGAGCAGGGGAGGTGAGTTAAAGGGCTTTGTGGTGGGGCTGGTCTGCTGCTTTTGCCCCCCTGCCCCTCCGCCCCCTTTCTCCCCTGCCTCTACTGCTGTGATCCCTTGACGACTCGGTCACCGACAAAGGCCATTAGCTTGTCGAGCAGCAGGCCCACCAGGCCGACGTAGACCAGGGCTAGAATAATTTCGCTGATCAGGGAGCTGTTCCAGGCGTCCCAGATGAAGAAGCCGATACCGACGCCGCCGATCAGCATTTCGGCGGCTACGATGGCGAGCCAGGAGAGGCCGACGCCGATTCGCAGGCCGGTAAAGACATAGGGCACGGTGGCTGGAAAGAGGACGTCTGTCAGGTATTTGGTGCGGGAGAGCTGCAGAACCTGGGCGACGTTTTTGTAGTCTTGGGGAATCTGGTGGACGCCAACAGCAGTGTTGATGATGATGGGCCAGATGGCGGTGATGAAGATGACGAAGATGGCTGAGGGCTCACTGTCTTGGAAGGCGGCCAGGGAGATAGGCAGCCAGGCTAGGGGCGGTACTGTCCGCAGCACCTGAAAGATTGGATCGAGGGCGTCGTAGATCAGGCGACTGCTGCCGATTAACATGCCCAGGGCAATACCAACCACGGCGGACAGGGAGAAGCCAATGGCGACTCGCTTCAGGCTGGCTAAGATCTGCCAGAACAGCCCTTTGTCGGTGCCGCCATTGTCGAAGAAGGGATCGATAATCAGGGGCCAGGTTTCCTGTAGGACGCGGATGGGGCCGGGTAGGTTGGCGTCGGGGCTGAGGGTGAATACCTGCCAGATGGCTAGAAAGAAAAATAGTGCGATCGCAGAGGTCAGCCAGCGTCTCGACCCCTGAAGCAGCTTCAGCACGGCAGGAGGGGCAGAACGGGAGCGAGGACGGCGGTAGGAAGTGCTAGCCATATCAGTATCGAAGTGGGTTGAAAGACAACATCGCCACAGTTTGGTGTGGCAGAGGCGAGTCAGAAAGCCTGCCCAGACTCAGCCTTTGGCCAATTGGCCGGGCCCTCAGCTTTCTGACCAAAGCTCAATTTCTCTAGACCTCGACCTTTTTAATCTTGAGGCTCTTGAGATAGCCCATCGGATCCTCTGGGTCGAAGGTGACGCCATCGAAGAAAGTCTCAACTCCGCGCGAGGTGCTGGCCGGGATAGCCGCCTCCTGACCGATGGCCTTGGCGGCTTCGCGCCAGATATCTTCCCGGTTTACCTGGTCAACCAGGGCTGTGATGTCTTCCTCCGGCTTGAAGTAGCCCCAGCGAATGTTTTCAGTCAAGAACCATAGGTCATGGCTCTTGTAGGGGTAAGAGGCCGCTCGATCCCAGTAGGTTTGCATGAGGGTCGTGTCCTCCAGGGTGCGGCCATTGCCGAAGTCGAAGATCCCCTTGGACCGGTCCAAAATGTCGCTGACCGGCACCTTAAACCACTCCCGCTTGGCCAGGATGTCGCACATCTCTTCCTTGTTTTCCATCTGGTCGCACCAGATTTGGGCTTCCTGCACCGCCATTGTCAGCGCCTTGGCGGCATTGGGGTTTTGGTCAACCCAGTCGGCCCGCATGGCAAAAGCCTTCTCGGGGTGATCGCGCCAGAGTTCGCCGGTCGTCAGAGCGTTGTAGCCGACGTTCTGGTTAACGGTCTGCAGCGGCCAGGGTTCGCCCACGCAGAAGGCTTCCATGGCACCGACCTTAACGTTGGCAACCATCTGTGGCGGCGGCACTGTGATGGTCGAAACATCGGTGTCGGGGTTAATGCCGCCAGCCGCTAGCCAGTAGCGAATCCACATGTCGTGGGTGCCGCCGGGGAAGGTCATGGCTACCTTGATATCTCTGCCGCTAGACTTCTGCTGGGCAAAGGCTGCTTTAAGCGGGCTGCTGTCGAGGGAGACTTTGACGTCTTGGTAGGTGTTGGCAATCTGAATGCCCTGGCCATTGACGTTGAGACGGGCCAGGATGTACATCGGCACGGGCTTGCCGTCGGTCACCTTGCCGCTGCTGATGAGATAGGGCATGGGGGTGAGGATGTGCGCCCCATCAATGCCGCCGCCGCCCGATCCCAGCACTAAGTTGTCGCGGGTTGCTCCCCAAGAAGCCTGCTTCTCGACGGTGGTTTCGGGCATGCCGTATTTGGCGAACAGGCCTTTTTCTCTGGCAATAATCAGAGGAGCGGCATCGGTCAGAGCAATAAATCCAAGCTTAGCCCCAGCGACCTCTGGCGTGTCGGCTGCCGCTACCGGACCCGGTGCAGTGGTTGAGGCACTGTTGTCTGCCTGACCAGCCCCACCCTGATTGTTGGAGCTACAGGCGTGCATGAACAGGGTCGCAGCGGTGGTTGCCCCAGCAGTAACAATGAATTTGCGGCGAGACAGGTTAGACATAGTTCAGTAGAGTCCTTTGAGTGAAACTGCGTGGATTGAATTAGGGATGGATTTGGGACGCGCGTTGGGTGAACCAAGCGCAGAGAAAACAGCGAGCGAAACTAGAAAATGGGAAGATCAAGGGCTGGTCTGACGGTTTTCTCCTGCCTGCGGCAAAAGGATCTATTGCTAATAAATCCTGTGATTTTTCACAGGGGCCGTATCAGTAAATAAGGCAGGCTATCGAAGAAATGTCAGCCACTATCAGCGGCAAGATGGCTAAAAGGTCTCCTGGCAGGTTTCAGGCTTTTGAGCACTTTCTGTATTTAAATTGACAGAAAAAGGTTGAACTTCTTAGTTGACGGAGCAGCTTTGGGATGTTTTTTGCCCGGACCTCAAGCTAGTAATCCTTTGCCTGAAATCCCTGCCTTATTGCTAAGGCTGAAGAGGCAGTCAACCTCAAAACAAAAGTCTGGACTTTAAGAACTCCGAAAATTGCTGTATCTGCAAATCGCTGCCGCAGCTAAAGTGCTGGTTGCGATGCATATCAATTTATGAATAGAAAAGGTGAGGTTTTGTAAATCTAGTCACATTATCTTGAAGAGCGATGCGAAAAGAGGATTCCAACTATGCACTAACTGCATTTTTGCGGAAATGAACTGTAAGATCCTGACTGAAACTGCGATCGCACCACCCAAATCACTCGTCAAGTCCTGTCCCAAAGTCAAGGGGTGAATGACGCGTAGGATGCCCTGCATTCCGTTAAAGTTGAGAGGAGTTGGACTGCCCCTGCTCTGCTAAAGGTGCTCTGATGGCTGATTTTCAAGCCTTTTTGGAAAAGCTGTACTGGAAATACCGGGATCTGCAGGTGGGGCAAGTGGCCTCCTACATTCCTGAACTGGTTAAGGCAGATCCAAACTGGTTTGCCCTCTGCGCCGTCACTCGCGATGGGCGCATTTTTCAGGCGGGCGACGTGGATCAGAAGTTCACTATTCAGTCGATCTCGAAGGTCTTTGTCTACGGCATGGCGCTAGAAGACCACGGGCGAGAGCACCTGCTAAAAAAGGTGGGCGTGGAGCCTACCGGAGATCCGTTTAACTCCCTGATCCGCCTGGATGAGGACTCAAAACGCCCCGACAACCCAATGGTGAACGCAGGTGCGATCGCAACCACTAGCCTGATTCAAGGCGATGGCCCCACCGAACGGCTCAATCGGATGCTGGCCATGTTTCAGCGCTATGTGGGGCACGAAGTCTTTATTGACGTGCCTGTTTTTGTCTCTGAGCGCTCGACCGGGCACCGCAATCGGGCGATGGCCCATCTCATGCTCAACTTCGGCATGATTGACCAGAAAGTAGATGAGGCCCTGGACCTGTATTTTCAGCAGTGCGCCGTTTTAGTCACCTGCCGCGACCTGGCCGTGATGGCGGCCACGCTAGCCAACCAGGGCGAAAATCCGCTGACCGGGGAGCAGGCCCTCCACCCCGAGTACGTGCGAGACGTGCTCAGCATTATGTACACCTGCGGCATGTATAACTTTGCAGGAGAATGGGCCTACCGGGTAGGCATTCCGGCTAAAAGCGGTGTTTCCGGGGGGATTTTGGCCGTGGTGCCCAATCAGGTCGGCATTGCCGTCTTTTCACCGCTGCTAGATGGGCATGGCAACAGCGTGCGCGGCCTGCGCGCGTTTGAAGATCTGTCTCAGGAGTTTGGCCTCCATCTGATGGATTTATCCATGGGCCGCTGCCGGGTTGAAGCCGCTATTCAAGAAAGACCAGAATCAACGGCGCTGTAGGCGAGCCCCCGCCTCCCTGGGGCAGAGGCAAGACCGTTCGCCATAGAGCCACAGTCGCCCTAGGCGTGGGACCCCTAAGCACAGCTAGGGAGCGTGGCATAGGGGGTGATTAGAAGGGCGTACAGCCGCACCCGCAGCCCTAGTCTGTAAAGTCTTCATCCCTAGCGGCAAGGCCCTGGATCGTCAGGCCCAGCAGCGCCGACAGAATCTGAGTTTGAGCCTCAGGCATTTGCCCGTAGGTGAAGGCATAGGGCACGCCCTCTGGCAGGTCAGCCCGAAACTGCTCAAAAGCATAGGGGCTGCCGTAAATGACCAGCCCTTGCAGGCAGTCAGCCCCCAGCAGCGCCTGGAGCCAGGCGGCGGCAACTTCAGTCAGGCTAGCAGAGCCGCGAAAGGGGTTGCCCCGAATGAAGACCTGCAGCAGGCTGGGCTGCAGCAAGGCTGGATCAGGGAGGCGGCAGCAGCCCTGGGTATCTATCAGCTTGAGCCGGTAGCCGTACTGCTGAGGCAATGCGATCGCACTAGCCGTTCGGCCCAAAAAAGGACAGTTCAGACCGTCATCTACAATGATGATGTTGTCCCCTTGAACCTCATTAGAGCTGTTCGGGCGGCTCAGATCTAGCTGACCCTGAACCGTGGCCGATTCGTGCAGGATCGCAGCGGCTACCGAGCGGAATGACGGCTGGGCCAGCAGATCCAGCTGAACGGGGGGCGGCGGCAAATGTTCCCAGGCATGGCACGACTCAGGCGGCAGGCCCAACAGCGAGGTCGCCTTTTGCTTAGCCCGCCACAGCCGCTCCACCGAGGCCGAAATTCGCTCCTCAGAAATGCGTCCAACGGCCACAGCTTCGCAGACGGCGTTGATTGCGCCCTCGGGGTCAACCGGCATCAGCAGCACGTCGGCACCGGCTTCGACGGCCAGCACAGCGGCTTCGTAGGGGCCGTAGGTCTGGGTAATGGCTCCCATGATCAGGGCATCGGTGACAATCAGCCCGTCAAAGCCGAGATCCTGCCGCAGGGTTTCGGTCAGGGTGGCGTGAGAAAGGGTGGCCGGGTACTGGGCGTCGAGTGCGGGCACCTGCAGGTGGGCCGTCACCACAGTATCGACCCCAGCTGCGATCGCAGCTCGAAAAGGCTCAAACTCAATCTGCTCTAGCCGCTGCCGGTCGTGGGGAATGATCGGCAGCGCCAGGTGAGAATCGACGGCGGTGTCGCCATGCCCCGGAAAATGCTTGGCGGCAGTCAGCACCGACTGGCGCTTGGCCCCTCGGATAAAAGCGCTGGTCAAGCCGCTCACCTGCGACGGCGATTGGCCAAAGGCGCGCACGTTGATCACCGGATTGGCCGGATTATTGTTGACATCGACTACCGGGGCCAACACCCAGTTAATGCCAATCGCCAGGGCTTCCTGGGCCGTCACTGCGCCAAACTGCTCTGCCAAATCTAATGCCCTAAGCCAGTCTTGCTGGGCAATCGCCTCTAGCGCCATCGGCGGCGGAAACCAGGTGGCTCCACTAAAGCGCTGGCCCACGCCCTCCTCAATATCGGCAGCAATGAGCAGCGGAATGGCGGCAAGCGACTGGAGAGTTTGCGATCGCACGCCCACCTCCGCCGCACTGCCCCCCAGCAAAATCACGCCGCCCACCCCCAGGTCCTGCAGGTAGTGGCGCAGCTGTTCCTGATCCGCCTCCCAGGCCGGATAGCGAATCTCGTGGTCAAACAGATGGCCGCTGGTGCGCACGACCACCATCTGCGCCACCTGCTCAGCCAGCGACAGGCTCTCCACAGGGGGCAGGATTGAAGATGACAGCGTGCTGGCCAAGGCCTACTCTTCCTCGTCTGAGAACAGGTCTGCCTCAGCTGCACCCTCCTCCAGGTCAGCCTGGTAGTCGCTCTCCGGCTCCAGCGGATCGCCCTTTTCGGCCCGCTCCTGGTCGAGCTGGCTCAGCAGCGACAGCACCCGAGTTCCCCGCTCTACCGAGCGATCTTCCTTAAACAAAATCTCAGGCGTGCGGCGTAGGCGAATGCGCTTGCCTAGCTCGCTTCGCACAAATCCGGTGGCGGCTTTGAGGCCGGTCATCGTCTCGGCCCGAGCCTCCTCGGTGCCGTAGACGCTGACAAAAATCTTGGCGTGCTGCAGGTCGCCCGAAACGTCCACGTCGGTGACGCTGACCATGCCCGCGCCCACCCGGTCATCTTTGATGCCGTCCATCAGCATCTGACTCACTTCCCGCTTGATCAGCGACGCGACTCGCGCCATCCGACGATCGTTGGCCATACTGGCTTCTCCTTATCAGGCGTTATCGCCGTTCATAGTTTCAGCTTAAGCAACGTTGAGGCCCAGCATAGCCCGCAGCGTAAAGGTGAGAAATAAAAATCCTGCCACTAGCGCTCCGATCAGGGCCACTGCTGTAGTAGGCCGCTTCAGCAAGGGGATGAGGGGCTGAATTGCGTTGAAGAGAATCCCCAGCGTAAACGAGATGAGGTAGCGCGGATAGCGAACAACGTTCTCAAAAAATTCTTTCATAGGTCGAGCCAGCGATACTCTAACGACTTGTGAGAGTAGTTCCGTTGTGGAGTTTAACCTCTCCAATATCCTAGCCTACGACGAAAAAACCCCGCTTTCTCAAGCTTTTGATATAGTGAGTTTCAACAGACGCGTACATTTGATCTTGATCCCTGCTGTTGGGTCGGCTCATCCCTGCACATTCTATCGACGCCATTATGGTGATTGCTGCTCTTTCTACTCAGACTTGGCCCCGCCCTTTCCTCAAATGGGCTGGCGGAAAAGGGCGACTTTTAGAGCAGTATTATCCCCACTTCCCCAAATCCTTTGACACCTATTACGAGCCTTTCTTAGGGGGCGGCGCAATTTTCTTCCACCTGACAGGACGCTTTCGCACAGCAGTTTTGGCCGATATCAATCCCGAATTGGTGAATGTCTATCAGTGCGTGCGAAATCAGGTAGAGGACCTGATTGCCCTACTTGAGGAACACCGGCAGCAGCATGGCGAGACACACTACTATGCGGTGAGATCGCAAACCGAGTTAAGCTGCCCACTGCAGCGCGCCGCCCGGCTGATCTATTTAAACAAGACCTGCTACAACGGCCTCTATAGAGAAAATTCTAAGGGGCACTTTAATGTGCCGATAGGGCGCTACAAAAAACCGGCAATTTGTGACCCAGATCTGCTCAGGTCGGCAGCTCTAGCCCTACAAACAGCCCACATTCGGCAGGCCTCTTTTGATTTTGTTTTGCAAAGGGCCACCAGCCCCTACGATTTTGTCTACTTCGACCCCCCCTACTACCCCATCAGCGCCACCAGCAACTTTACAGGCTACAACCGCTACGGCTTTACCGCAGCCGACCAGGAACAGCTCAGCCAGGTATTTACCACCCTGGCCCAGCGAGGCGTCCAGGTGATGCTCTCCAACTCCGACTGCCCCTTCATCCGTGACCTCTACGCCGAATTTGCTATCCACACCATTCAGGCGAGACGAGCGATCAACTCCAAAGCCAGTCGACGGGGGAAGATTACGGAGCTGCTGATTACGTCTTATTAAGGGAGCCCCTGCCCCCTGCTCCCCGACTTCCTATGGCAACCGATACCCCGACGCCCGCAGCGTCAGCTCCCCCTGCCCGGGGTCGTTCTCGAAGATAAAGACGCCTTCCTGCTCTTCCTGGCTGGAGAGAAAGTCGATTTGCTGCTGGCCTTCTTCTTCGACTTCACCGTTGCGGCGCAGTTCGGCCACAATTTCTACGGCTTCTGCGGTGCCGCCCCCGATGTTGGTGACGCTAAAGGGCACATAGTAATAGCCCTGCTCGGCGTGGATATCGCCGTTGCGGTTGACCGCTAAGATGGGATCTTCGTTGCTCTGGGTGGCCCAGATAAAGAGCACCAGGCCCACCAGGATGGCGACGATCAGAGATGCGATCGCAAACGTCACGCTCTCTGCGGATAGGTGCAGCGGTCGCTGGCGACGGGGAGGTTTTGTTTGAGTCACAGGCTTCATAGAACTAACCGGCCGGCGGCTCCACCCAGGGTGGCGGGCAGGCCTAGAATCAGGGTTTCTTTAAACCAGAGGAACCAGGGGTCGCCTAGGCCTAGCCGATGGAAAAACCACAGCATACAGGCCGCTGTTAGCAGCGACACCAGATAGGTGATCACCGTCTCTGTCAGCGGGCGCTGAAATAGCCCGGCCTGCTGCCGCCGCTGGCGCTGAGAGGTAAACCCCGCCACAAACACAATGCAGTAAGACAGCACCAGGGATGTGGCGAGCATTGCCAGCAGCCACGGGGGCGAAATCGCCGCTTCTAGCATGGGGATTTCATCGGTGGGGGCAATGCTAAAGCCAATGATGATGGCTCCAACCAGCGTGGCCCCAATATCTTTTAACAGCTCCTTAGCGACCTTCTTCGGCTCCAGCGAGTGCAGCGGGCCGGGCGAAGCCGGACCAGCCGGGCTAGGGTCTTCTGTCTCTTCTTGAAGAATTGAGCGGGCCAGGGCGACCCCCAGGGCAAAGGGCATGCCTTCTATGACAATCTTGCCAATGGCTTCTCCAAGGGGGGTTGCAGGCGTGATTTGCCTCAGCAGAATCAGCATTAGAACGGCACAGAGAACTGCGATCGCAAGGGCCTCGACACTGTCCATCGCCGCCTGCCGGGGCGAGTCTGGCCGCACCTGCCGAAACCCGTCTGTCCGGTTTAGCAAAAACACGATCAGATAGGTTACGCCTAGCAAGGCCAGCATCTGGGGCGGCTCAGTCACTGACCCAATCCACCAAGCTTCCATGGTGTAGAGCAGCGGAATGCCAAACAAAAAACCGCCGGATATTGCCCGAACAAAATCCTCTAGCTCAAACTGCCATGCTTCAGCAGTCGGAAAAACGATGCGCCTTGCCATAGAACCTGTCTTTAGGGAGCCGGTTGAGCAGTGGGTAGCTGCCCTCTCGGTAAAGAACAGGTTAACGGCTGCTTGCCACGGTAGCGTCTGTCTCAGGGATGTTTGTAGTAGCCTCTGCTACAGGAAGCTGGGTGGGGGTTGGCTCAGACGATGGCTCAGAGCATCAGGGGATCCAACGCATAGTCCTCCCAGGTCTGGTGGTGGCGCTCCGAGACGTGCAGCTTCACCTCAAAGCGAGGCGGGCTGCCGGCTTTGACGTCAATGCGTAGGAAGGAGTAGGGCCTGCGACGCTCGCTTTTATGGCCGCTCAATCCCACATAGAGCTGAGATTTAGCCACCAAACGCTCCTCAGAAGTTTCTCGGTCTGAGCCCAAAAAGGTTTCAGATAGCTCTGGCCCGTCGGGCCGCTGCCGCCGCAGGCTAAGACCGCTGCCGCCACAGACTAGCCAGTTAATGTGGGAATCGGCGTGGCCAGTATCGAGAGTTCTCAGGTACTCAAAGCAGTGGGCATGGCCGCAGAGAACCAGATCCACCAGGGGCCGATCTTCGCTTGATCTTGCCAGTTCCTTGGTCGCTTCATCCAAGACCCAGCGCAGGTGTTGGCGCACCGCCAGAGTTTGCCCCTGGTGCCACTTGGTAACCTCTGTGACGTAGGGCGGGTGATGGAAAAACAGCACTCGCCCCCGCACCTCTGGGTTGCGCCAGGAGCTGACTAAGCAGTCCTTGAGCCAGAGCAGCTGCTCGGCGTCGATCGACATCATGGGTGAGGCGGTGAGCTGCTTTTCGATGTCGAGCAGCACCTCATCAAGCTGCTCGATCTTGGCCTGCAGGTCATCAAGCCGCTCCTGGGCGTGGGGTTCTTGCTCTTTGAGCTGCGTGGCTTCTTCTACAACGGCCTGCTTTTCTACCTCCACAGCGTCTCGCTGGGAGTGCAGCAGGCGGCGGTAGTCAGAGCCCGATGGCCCCTGGGGTAGCGGCGAAGGGGTGTTGAAGGTGCTGGAGTCGAGGGCAAAGAAGTCGATGCCGCCGTAGTGAAAGCTGTAGTAGCGATTGGGTAACCGGGTAAACTCTCCCGCTCGGTACTGCAGGCAGCGCCCGGTCTCGGTTTGGCCGGTATAGTGAGCATCGAGGTGGGCAGACAGCTGCTCTGGCGGAATGGCCTTTAGATAATCGAGGAAGGCTCTGGCGTAGGCGTCGCCCTCGTAGGAGCCATGCCAGCCAATATTGGGGTTGAGATGGGTTCCCAGCAGTCGCCGCAGGGGCCGCATGACCTGCGTAAACAGACCATAGGCCCAGGGCAAATTGTAGTAGTCGTGGTTGCCAGGAACCGCCAGAAACGGAAACTGAAACACCATCTGGTCATAGGCAATGGTCTCTGGGCGACTGCCGCCAACAAGCCACTCCCGGTAGGGCTGAATAAAGTTTTGGGGATACTGCTCGCTGGAGCCGACCTGGTACACCACATCGCCCGTGTGCAGTAAAAAGCGGCAGTCTGGCAGATGGGGCAGCATGGCTTCGGCTACTTTCCGCTGGGGGTTGTAGTCAGTGTGAGGCCCGGAACCGCTGTCGCCAATGACCAGAAAGGAAAACTCGCGCTCGTCTGAGTGGCCGGTGTCTAGCGCCAGGCGGGTCTGATCAATTTTGCGATCGCGAATGGCGGGGTGCTGCCAGCACACCCGAGACTTCATCTTGGTAATTTTGACGGGAATGGCCGGATCCAGAATAGAAGCCATAGGAGTGCTTAAACAGGCTTATTTCTAAAGTAAACGCTGACCTAGGGGATAGGCGACCCTTGCTCACAATACTGGGCTCAACCCCATTTTGCCGGATGGGTTCGCTTAGCGGTAGCTCACCAGCAGCCAGATGCCGCCGAGGGTAACGCAGACCCCCAAAACCGCCCGAGGGCTAATCCGCTCTCCCAGCAGAGCCGCAATCGGCAGGATAAATAGGGGACTGGTGGAAATCAGGGCCTGGGCAATGCCGGTAGGGGCAAACTTGAGGGCCGTCTGCTGCAGCCAGATGCCCAAATAGGTGCCGAAAAAGGCTGCGATCGCAACCAGCCCCAGCAGTCTTCCTGATCGCAGTGGCTGCAGCCGGGGCATGAGGCTGCCCTGACTGGCCAGCATGCCTACCATAATCACCAGACCGCCCCCCAATCGCAGCAGCGTGCTCCACAGCGGGTCCACCGCTGTATCCGCTAGGGCCGCCCGCGACATCACTGCTCCACTCGCCTGCCCCAGCGCCGCCATGCCGCCATAGAATATGCCCCGGCGAAGCTCACCGCCAACGGGCTGATGGGCCACCGGCACCCGCTCTGAGACCACCCAACAGACGCCAACCAGCGTCAGCAAGATGCCAGCCCAGGCCTGCAGCGACAGCTGTTCCTGCAAAAGAATCAGGGCCAGTACTGCCGACAGCGGCGGGGCCAGAGTCTCCATCAGAAGGGCTCGCCGTGGCCCCAGATGGTTGAGAGAGGCAAAATAAGCCGTATCGCCCAGACCAATGCCGATTACCCCACTGGCTAACAGCAGGGCAATTTCCCATTGACCCAGCCCGGTGGTCTGGCGCTGCTGCAGGCTCAGCGTTAGACTGATAAATAAGAGGGCAACCAGCCCTTTGGCGATGTTTAAGACTAGGGGCGAAAGAAACTTCCCTAGGCGGCCAAAGATCACCGCTGAGGCTGCCCACAGAAAAGCGGCTGTCAGGGCCGCCAGTTCCCCTTGAACAGCCAGGATAGAGTCGATCACAGATTGCCTCGGAGGTGAAGTAAAGGTAAAAACGAACCTTTCTATCTTCGCGCAGAGCGTCTGCCCCAGCTGCCGACCAGCACACCAAAAAGGCATAGAGAAGGTACAGAAAGGGCATAGACGTTCTCTACAGAATCTTCATGAACCTAAGTCTGATATTCTTCGTCTTTCTTTGTAAAAGGAAAGGGATTAACCCGTTCGTTTGGTCCTCTGTCAACCACGGAGCTTGATTTTATGCGTGTTTGGGCGCTTGCTTCCTGCAGTACTCTGGTGACTCTTGCCGCCTGCACAGCAAATCAACCGGTCACCCAAGAACTGCCTAAGGAAAGTCCTTCCTCAGACGGCAATGATGCCATTCTCGAAAAACAGCAGGACACTCTGGAGCGGCGGGTAGAAAAAGCCGTTTCCCGGCCCGAAACAGAGAACATTGCTCCCGCCGCGCGCCCTCAGCCTTCGACCCAGGCCCAGGCCCTACTCCAGCAAAACCTTGATCAGATTCGAGCCCGGCGTAGCACCACACCTCGGCTGCAGCCAGGGCCCTCCTTTAGCCGCCAGACTCAGCCCACTCTGTCACAAATTGCTGTGCGCCCTAGTGCCGCCAGTCCCAGCCGAGTACAGCCGCCAGTCCGCCAGCCTCAGTCCAGCCCTGCTCCGCTTCCCCCAGTGCCGACAGCTGCTCAGCCGCTGACCCCGCTTCCTGAAGTGGCTGATCGTCCTGTAGACCTCAATGCTTCAGCCTATCCAATTAGACCGCTGTCCCCCTTAGAGACCCCTAGCCAGAGCGAGCCTTTGTATCCTGCCGGGCTAGCTTTGGGTAACGGAGCAGCAGTCAGTACAGCCCCGGGCAGTGCAGTCCCAAGCAGTGCAGCCCCGGGCAGTGCAGTTAATGGGTTAATTAATCGAAGTGAGGATGCAAGGGTCGCAGACCGGCTCACGAGGGACAACACCCCTGCCGCAGCTACCCCATCCACTGGGGAAATCGCGCCCCACCGCTCCCAGGTTCTGGCCGCTCGGCCCAACGGTCTTTCCCTACAGCCTGCCACGCCTGCGCCTGGTCTTACAGCAGCACAGCCGGGAGCCCATATTAGCCTGATGTCTCCAGCCCCGACGGCTGAGACGGGCCAGGCTGCTCCCGCAGACGCTGCTCTACAGTCGGATGCGAGCCCAAACCTGCTGCGCCTTGAGAATACTCCTGGCCGGCCGGCCGCAGCCCAAACCGCTGCTCCAACCCGACCCGTCAGCCCGCCCCACCAGTCTTCTGGGGTTAATCCTTTGCTCGTGCCTCCGGCTACAGTCTCCCCGGCCACCCTCACCCCTGCCATTCATGGGGAGGCCATGCCCCATTTCTCGACGTCTGAGGTGCCGGGCCCTGTGTTACCTGCTGTCGGGGCTCCCGTTGGGGGAGAACTCCTGAGGTCAGCTGCGGGCTCTGAGGCGCGTCAGACGGTCCGTCGGCCCTTGGCAGCGTCTTTGAGAAACCAGACAGCCGCCTTCCCCGACAGCCTGCCCCTACACGGAGGTTTGCCTCAGCCACTCGCCAGCTGTGAAGAGGCCGCCAAAGACCGTTCTACAGAACCCTCTGAGGCCATTAATCCCGCTCAGCGGCGGGCTGTTGCCGCTGCCGCCGCCAAGTCGCTTACCAGGCCCGAAACCTGTGCTGCCGACACCAATGAGTTAGCGCAGAGAATGCCCGAAGCTGCAACCGCAGGCACGCCAATTCCTGGCCGAGTCGAGTCGCCCACCCGATACAGGCCCGCAATTGGCGTGGCGCAGCCGGGGAACACCCCCTGACCGGCTGCGATCGCAGGGCCATAGGTGCCCCGGTAGCGCCTGAGATACCGCTGGTGAGTCAGCGGCGTGCCGATCAGCTCCAGCACAACGCGCGACTCTCCTGAGGAAAATTGGGGCAATCGCAAGTCTGGAATCACCCGCTCTAGAGCCCGGTAGAGGGGTTCTGCCCGTTCTCGCTTGCGCTGCTTGTAGGTCGGATCTCGCCGCCAGCCCGTCCAGGGCTCTAGGGTGTAGGCGTGGATTACATGGTGTCCCGGCGGTGCCAGAGAGGGGTCGAGCACCGAGGGAATAGAGATCATGCAGGTGTTGCCGGGCTCGCTCAGGTCGCGATCACCCTCGTGTACCACCACGTGGTGAATCGCCAGGTCGTCCAATCCCTCCGATCGAATTCCCAAGTGCAGATGCATAAAGCTGTCTACTGCTGGCGTTTGCAGCGCCGACTGACGGTACTCGACAGGCACCTCCTCGGGCTTGAGCAGCTGAGTCAGCGTGTCCCACACGGTCGCATTGGAAATTACGATTGGGGCTCGCAGCACTTCCCCATGCCGCAGCCGCACCCCAGCTACCCGATCCGACTCGACCAGAATTTGATCAACGTGGGCATTGAGCCGCAGCTCACCGCCCCAGCGCTCCAGTCCTCGCACCAGGGCCGCAATGATGGCCCCACTGCCGCCCAGCGGATAGTCCACCACCGAGGCATGGCGCTCCCCAAACATAAAGGCCATTTCTGGCGCTACGGTTTCATGGGCCTTGAGGCCTGATAACAGAAAGCACTCCAGGTCAAACAGCCGCCGCACCCAGGGGTCGCGCACGCACTGATCGAGCACCTGTCCGGCAGAGGCTCCCAATAGGGGAATCTGAGGCAGCAGCTTGAGCAGCTGTTGGGGGCAGTGGCGCAGCAGCAGCGGCAGCAGCTGCCAGTCTGAGCGCAGGGCCAGCAGGGGTACTCCTCGCAGCGCCTCGTACAGCTTTAGAAAGCGCTGCTCCAGGTCGGCGAGTTCCCTGGCTCCCCGGGGGCTGAACTGTGCGATCGCATCCCTATACTGCTCCCCCTTGCCATAAATCGGCAGCGTTCCCTCCGGCAGGTGGTAATAGCCCAAGGGGTCGTAAGGGATGGCCTCAATCGACTCGCCCAACGCCGCCAACACCTGTCTTACCGGATTAAGCGAATTGGGGTCGCCTAATCCACAGTAAAACGAAGGCCCCGAATCAAACCGAAAGCCGCCGCGAGTAAAGTCATGGGCTGCCCCACCCGGTACCGAGTGGCTTTCACAGACAATCACCTGGCGGCCATAGCGAGCCAGCAACCCCGCTGCCACTAGCCCACCAATGCCGCTGCCAATGACAACGATCTCCGCATCCTGCATTGCAACTGCACCCTCTACCGTTTGCCTGGCTTTTGCCTGAAACACCTTACCGTGTTCGCAGGCCCCAAGACTGTTCTAAAACGATCTTGCCGATAGCGGCTCCCGATTGAGCATGGGCATGGGCAGCCGCTACCTCCTCAAAGGTAAAAGATTGAGCATCGAGCTGGGGGCGGAGCTGACCTTGATCGACGAGGTGAGCAAGCTTAGCAAGAATCTCGCCGTGATAGGAGCGATTCACGCCAGACAGCATCGGGAGCAGCATGTAAACCAGATGCAGGGTTAATCCTTTGGCATGGAGCAAGGTCAAATCTTGCTGGGACAAGGAAACGAGGGATACCACGGTGCCATTTAGCTTTGCCGCTTTAAAGGCATTTTGCAGATTGTCGTCTCCAACCGTGTCAAACACGATGTCAAAGCCCTGTCCATCCGTGTGTTCTGCCACGAATTCTTCAACCGGAGTTTGGCGGTAGTTAATCGCAACATCAGCCCCCAGTTCTCGCACAATTATCGCCTTTTCATCACTAGATACCAGCGCATAGACGGCTGCCCCTGCCCACTTTGCCAGCTGCACGCCAATATGGCCCACACCCCCTGTGCCGCCGTAAATTAAAACCTCATGACCCGGCTGAACCTGGGCGCGATCGATCAAGCCCTCCCAAGCCGTGATTGACACAAGCGGCAGTGCGGCAGCTTCCGCCATCGTCAGAGACTTTGGCTTGGGGGCAACCAGGTTGGCATCTGCAAGCATGTATTCAGCCAAAGCGCCTCCGGTTCCTTTGACGCCTCCCGCACAGCCATAAACTTCATCCCCAACCTTAAACCTTTCAACGCCACCCCCAACGGCCTCAATCACCCCCGCAACATCCCCATGCAAGATGGCTGGAAAGTCAGGCGCAATAGCAGCCACGACCCCCTCACGAATTTTCACGTCCACTGGGTTGACGCTAGTGGCCGCAACTCGAATCAGCATGTGACCCGGCAGAACTTCAGGCACCCGCGCCTCTGCTGCCTGGAACAGGGTGGGCGCACCAAAATGCTCAATTACAAAGGCTTTCATCGTTGATTGACCAAAACGCTATGTTTAATTGAGTAGCATTGGCCGATAAGCATCCGAAAGGATTTACGGGAAAGTACATTAGTTACCTTTTGGTAAGTCAACATGGCTCCTAATCTCAATGCAAATAAGGCTGAAGTGAGCTATCTGCCTCAGCCTGCACTCAATCGCATTGCCAATATGGGAATCTTTGATACCAGTTGCGAGGGGCATCAGATCCTCGAAAAAATTGCCAACAAGTGGACAATTCTAATCATTTACGCCTTGACTCAAGGGAAAAAGCGCTACAGCGATCTTAAACAACAAATTGTTGGCATATCGCCCAAAATGCTGGTGCAAAATCTTCGGAGTCTAGAGCGCTCAGGGCTGATTGAACGAAAGGTATTTCCGACCGTTCCACCCCGAGTTGACTATTCCTTAACCGCTCTCGGCGCGTCGCTGGCTGAACCCCTTGCTATTTTGGGGGAATGGGCCTATCAACACATTCCCGATGTAAATAAGGCAGCCAAACAATACGACAATAGCCCTGAATCCAAAGGTTTCTGGGAGCCCAAGTAGAAGCCAGGCATCTGCTCAAATAGCTGCAAGCTGTACAGCAAACTATTAAAAGCAAGCTATTAAAGATGAGGTATCCGAAACACGTTGGTTGGGCTTTCCTCGTTGATTAGCGAAATCTCGTCGTCTAAGTGATCAGTGCGGTTAGTGGTTTGGCTAGAGGCGATCGCATCCCAAGACCAGCCATCGTTGTTTAGCAGGGCCAACAACAGCTTGCGCCGCTGACCTAGACCCAGCCGTTTGGCGGTGCGGTGATACTCCTCATCGCTGACGGTGGGAATGCCGTGCGATCGCAACAAGTCCAGATTTGGTAGGGGCGGTTCGCTTTGGGTTGAGTTGAGATAGACGGCTCTCAACGTGTTAAGAAAGGCCGCGTTGGCTCGCCGCATGGTGACGAGGGCAGTGCTGTCTGGGCGATGCTCGGCAAGCACTCCATACTGCAGCAGAGTCAACGCCTCATCCAGGGCAGCTATACTCAGCGGCATACTGCGAGTGCGGTCAATGCTATGAAAGTAGTAGAGGATCGGGTAAGTCAGGTGGGATTCTCCCAGCTGGCTCATCATCGGGGCCAGGTTAATTAAGTGCTGGTCGAGCTGCCCAAAGTCTCGCCCATTCCAGCTACGGCGGATAATTTCATCGCCCGTGCCGCCTAAGGTAGAGATATATAGTGCCAGCGCCCGCTTCCCCGCTACAGCAGAAGCCACCGGCAGCAGATAGGCCACTCCCAGCGTGACGAAGAAAAAGCCGTTGGCAGCAGCCACTGCCGTAGCAATTTGCCAGAAGGCATGTTGAGGCTGATAGTCACCAATGCCCAAAGTCGCGATGGTAAAGCCTGTAAAGTAGACCCGCTCCCAAAAGTTGGCTGGAACATCGGTCTCGGCATTGACCACAGCAGTCTCAGCGGCAGAGAAAACCAGAGTCCAGCCGACCCAGGTCAGCAGCAGCCAAAATACCACCATCAGCACTAGAATCAGCCACCCGGTCGTCACCAGTAGGGTGTGGTTATGGCGGCGCTGATGAATCTTCAAAGCGAGCCACCAGACACCGCCAGCTACCCGCTCCATCAAGGGACCAGCCCCCCCGACTGTGAGGGTCGTAACCACAATATCGAGAGTCACAAACAAAATAATTGCGGCCCCCAGGATAACCAGTATGGCTGTCATAGCCTAAACCGCCTGCTAAAGCTCAAACCAGCAAGGTAGGCTATCGGCTAGGAGGGTGACTAGTATCT
>JACVRP010000235.1 GCA_014534385.1 Cyanobacteria bacterium Co-bin13 | reverse complement strand
ACATTGCCCTCAATGTCCGCAGCCTAGAAGCGTCTCGCTATTTCTACGGTACGCTGCTGGGTCTGCACGAGCTGGTGGGGGAAGCAGTGCCTATCACCTTGAAGGATTTAGTCGCCAGCGGTAAGGTGGCTAACTTCGTCACGCCGGATGGAACGGTGCTGGACCTGTTTTGCACGCCGGATCTGCTGCCGCCCCATCCCGACCCGGAAAAAGCCTTTACTCGGGCCAATCACCTGGCTTTTGATGTTGCCCCGGAGGCGTTTGAGGCGGCTGTCGAGGTGTTGCATCAGCATCAGGTGCCGATTGATCATGGACCGGTCAGCCGACCGACCGGGCGGGGTATCTACTTTTACGATCCAGACGGGCTTTTGCTGGAGATTCGCTGCGATCCGGCGGCGGAGGGGTAGAACCGGTGGGGGACAGGTTGCATTTAGAGGACCAGAGGCAGGCTCCGCTTTTAGAAGCTTTGACCCAGGCTGCCCAGCGAGACCATGCGCCGTTTTATGCGCCAGGGCACAAGCGGGGACAGGGCACGCCTGCACCCCTAAAGGTGTTGCTGGGCGAAGCGGTCTTTAGGGCAGACTTGCCGGAGCTGCCTGAACTGGACAACTTGTTTGCCCCAGAGGGTGCGATCGCACAGGCCCAGTCTCTCGCTGCCGCTGCCTTTGGCGCGGAGCAAACCTGGTTCTTGGCCAATGGCTCGACCTGCGGCATTGAGGCGGCGCTACTGGCGGTCTGTCGGCCCGGAGATAAGATCATCGTGCCTCGTAATGCCCATCAATCGGTGGTTTCGGCCCTGATTTTGACGGGGGCGGTGCCGGTTTGGGTGCAGCCTCAGGTGGATTCAGAGTGGGATTTGGTGCAGGGAGTGGAAGTGAGTGCGATCGCACAGGCCCTCACGACCCACCCCGACTGCCGCGCTGTCCTCCTGGTGTCGCCAACTTATCAGGGGGTTTGCTCTGACGTTGCGGCGATTGCTCACCTGTGCCACGAGCGGCAAATTCCCCTGCTGGTGGACGAAGCCCACGGGCCTCATTTTGCGTTTCACCCCGATTTGCCGACTCCGGCCCTAGCTGCTGGGGCCGATCTGGTGGTGCAGTCTACCCACAAAGTGCTCTCGGCTCTGACCCAAGCCTCGATGCTTCATGTTCAGTGCGATCGCATTGAACGGCCCCGGCTGCAAAAGGCGCTGCAGCTCACCCAATCCACTAGCCCCAGCTACCTGCTGTTGGCCTCCCTAGACGCGGCGCGGCAGCAGATGGCTCTAGAGGGTCACGAACGCCTGACAGCAACGTTAGCCCTGGCGCAGAGGGTACGCAGGCAGCTGGCGGTTCTGCCCGGCCTGCGCGTATTTGACCAGACAGCCCTTGGAGGCAACTTCCAGCTTGACCTGACTCGGCTGACGGTCGAGGTATCTGACCTGGGCCTGAGCGGGTTTGCTGCCGATACCCTCCTGCATGAGGAACTGGGGGTCACCGCAGAACTGCCGACCCTGAGGCATCTGACCTTTATTCTCAGCCTGGGCAACTCGCCTGCCGATGGCGATCAGCTGGTGCAGGCGCTGACCGAACTCAGCAAGCGCTACTATAAAGCGCTTGCAGCCACGCCAGCAGCTCCCAGGGTAGAGCCCCTAGCGGCTCCAGTCGTCCAGGTGCCTGATTGGCTGCCTAGAGATGCCTTCTTTGCGGCGGCTGAAGCGGTGCCTGCTGCTGAGGCTATTGGCCGCCTGAGCGGCGAGACGCTGTGCCCCTATCCACCCGGCATTCCTTTAGTGCTGCCGGGAGAGGTCATCACAGCACAAGCGCTACAATCCCTACAAGACATCCGTCAGGCCGGAGGGTACGTGACTGGCTGCGCCGACTCGACACTCGCTACCCTAATGGTCATCAAGGGCTGAAAAGATCCCGTCTCCATCCTCTTCGCGGCTTGTTTGTATGACTTCCCTATGGCCCTACGTGACGCCTGGCATTCCCGATGACCTGTTTGAGCAGCTGCCCGGCATTCCGCTCAGCAGTCGGGAGGTACGGCTGCTGCTGCTGGGCTACCTGCGGCTCAAGCCCCAGTCGGTGCTGTGGGACATTGGCGCAGGCACGGGCACCGTTGCGATTGAGGCCGCCCTGCTCTGTCCCCGAGGCCAGGTGGTTGCCGTGGAGCGCGATGAAGACGTCGCCAGCCTGATTCGCAAGAATTGCGATCGCTTCGGGCTTAAGAATCTCGAAGTCATCGAAGGCAATGCTCCCGACTGCCTGCCTGAGCTGCCCTACCAGCCCGACTGCATCTTAGTGGAGGGGGGCCGCCCTCTCAAAGACACGCTCCTAGAGGCGTGGCAATACCTGGCTGCTGCTGGCCGTCTGGTGGTCACCGCAACTAATCTCGAAACCCTTTATACCGTCTCCGAGACCTTTGCTGCCCTCCGAGTCCGCAACGTAGAAGCGGCCCAGCCTGCGGTCAATCGCCTGGAAGCTCGGGGCAATCATCAGGTGTTTGTAGCCGTTGATCCAATTTTTATCTTGAGTGGAGAAAAAGGGGAATAGACCCGTTCAGCCAAGCCTGCGGGGAGGGTGTGAAAGTAAGGTGATGACAGGGGACAGGGGCGAAGCGGCAGAACGTTCTCCGCCTATACTGAATAGGGAGCAACTCAAAACAGGATTCATTTCAAATACCCTACGGAGCTCATCTCAATGCTCAGCAGGTCAGAAATCCTATGGTTGAGCTAACTGTTGCCATCCGCGCCTACAATGCCGCTGCAAGGCTGCCCAAGATTCTTGATTGCCTCCGACAGCAGATTGTTCCTACCGCTTTAAGCTGGGAAGTTCTGGTCGTTGACAACAACAGCACCGACAATACGGCTCAGATCGTTGACCAGTTGCAGCGGGATAGCCCTCTGCCTTTTTCCCTAAAGTATGTTTTGGAAGGCCGTCAGGGAGCCGCCTTTGCTCGTCAGAGAGCTTTACTGGAGGCCAATGCTGACCTGGTCGGCTTTTTAGATGATGACAACTACCCTGCTGCCAACTGGGTCGCTGAAATCTGGAGCTTTGGCCAGCAGCATCCTGAGGCAGGTGCTTTTAGCGGCAAAATCTACGGTGATTTTGAGGTGCCGCCGCCCCCCAACTTCGACCATATCGCGAGCTACATGGCCTTGATTGATCGAGGCGATCAGCCCTTCTCCTACAGCCTGCGCCGGGACTGGGTTTTGCCCCCTGGGGCGGGGCTGGTCATTCGTAAATCTGCCTGGCTCAAAAGCGTGCCCAGAAACTTCTCCATTTCTGGTCCTGTCGGTTCGGTCTTGGCGCTTAAGGGAGAAGATATCGAACTTTTAGGCTGGCTGCGAAAGGCGGGTTGGGAGATCTTGTACGACCCTAACCTGGTAATTTCGCACTACATTCCGGCCTGGCGACTGGAGCGAGACTATCTGCTGTCCCTGGTGCGCAGCATCGGGTTAGCGCAGCACCTGATTCGTATGCAGCGGCTCAGCCAGTGGCAGCGCCCCTTTTTCCTGGCGGGCTACCTGACCCATGATTTTCTGAAAATGGTGGTTCACTACATCCGGTACTACCCCGTTTTGAGCAGCGATGTCGTAGCGGCCTGCCAGCTGGAGAAGCTAAAAAGTGCCCTTATGAGCCCGTTCTATCGTCAGGCGCTGCCTCACCGTCCTGCCCCAGGGCTGGGGGCTCCCCTACTATGACTCGGCCTATCCTCATCTACCGAGACCAGCTGTTGCCCTACTCAGAGACCTTTATCCAGACGCAGGTTGATAGCCTGCAGCAGTATCAGGGCATCTACGTTGGCACATCGCGCCTGGGTCAGGGCCAAATCGCTATCTCACCAGAGCGAAGCATTTGCCTCAGCGATGGGGTAGCCCAGGCCGCAGTTTGGAAGACGGCCCTGAAGCTGGGCGGCATTATTCACCCGGGCTGGCTGCAGCGCCTGCGGGCCGTATCGGCCCTGCTGGTACATGCCCACTTTGGCCTAGATGCTCTTTGGGCGGCGCGACTATCCAGGCGGCTGCATCTGCCGCTCATGATTACCTTTCGCGGCAGCGACATCACCGGCATGCAGCCCAGTCGCCCCGGTAAGCCTGCACCCCGTCTTCTGGACTTCATCCATCGCCGAGGTCAGTTTTACCGGGATTTTTATCTGCAGCGACGGCCCGCTTTGTTTCAGGAGGCCGAGGTCTGTGTGGCGGTTTCTGGCTTTATTCGCGATCGCATGATTCAGGCAGGCTGCCCCGAGCACAAAGCCGTTGTGGTCTACAACGGCATCGACCTGGCGAAGTTCACTCCTCGGCCCGACTCTCTGCGTCAGCCGGTGGTGCTGTTCGTGGGTCGTCTGGTGGAAAAAAAGGGCTGTGAGTATCTCCTGACTGCGGTGGCTAAACTCCAGGCAGTGCAGCCGGAGGCAACCCTGGTCGTGATCGGAGACGGACCACTGCGGGCCGCGCTAGAGCAGAGGGCGCAGCAGTTGCTCTCGTCCTACCGCTTTTTGGGGGCGCAGCCCCACAGCGTCGTCAAAGACTGGATGAACCGGGCGACAGTGCTGGCTGCCCCTAGTATTACCGCCAGCACCGGCGACTCTGAGGGCCTGCCCAATGTCGTTGTCGAAGCTCAGGCAATGGGTCTGCCGGTGGTCGGCTTTGTCCATGCGGGCATTCCTGAAGCCGTAGTAGAGGGCAAAACCGGATTTTTGGTGCCCGAAAAAGCCGTTGAAGACTTGGCCGATCGCCTTCTAACCCTGTTCTCCCAGCCTGATCTCTGGCAGCAGTTTTCCAGGGCCGCTCGCCAGCACGTCGAGCAAAACTTTGACCTGAAGCGCAGCATTGCAAAGCTAGAGGGCATCTACACCCAGGTGATCGAGACAGGTAGCCGAACATGACTCCTGAAGACACCCTCAAGACGCCCGTAGTGCTGCTGATCTTCAAGCGGCCCCAAACAACTCAGCTAGTGTTTGAAGCGGTCCGTCGGGCGCGGCCCCCAGTGCTGCTGATTGTTTCTAACCAGCCCCCTGCAGACAAGGCCGATCAGCTGCTGCAGTGCCAGCAGGCCAGAGCCATTGTAGAAGCGGTGGACTGGCCCTGCGAAGTCTTTAGGAACTATGCAGACACCTACATGAGCTGCAAAGACCGCATTGTCAGCGGTCTGAATTGGGTGTTTGAAACCGTAGAGCAGGCCATTATTTTGGAGGATGACTGCGTTCCCGAACCCAGCTTTTTTGGCTACTGCCAGGAACTGCTGCAGCATTATGCCACCGATCAGCGGATCATGGCCATCACCGGAGACAATTTCACTATCCCGCCCCGGCAGGCCCAGTACAGCTACTCTTTTTCGCGCTATACCCATTTTTGGGGCTGGGCTACCTGGCGGCGGGCCTGGCAGCACTACGATGCTGACATGGGGCTTTGGCCTGAGTTTCGTCAGGCGGATTGGCTGAGCGATATTTTGCCTGACCCGGCAGCCGTGCGCTGGTGGGACAAGACGCTGCAGCAGACCTACGCCGGGCAAAAAGATACCTGGGACTACCAGTGGATCTTTAGCACCTGGGTGCAGGGGGCGCACTGCATTGTGCCCCGCGTGAACCTGGTTACTAACCTGGGCTTTGGAGTCGATGCCGCCCATAACCGAGATGAATTTGACTGGCGGGCAAAGCTGCCGACCCAGACCATCGAACTGCCGCTGCACCATCCGCCCGTGATCCGGGCAGATGCCCAGTGCGATCGCATTCTTCAAAGCCGCTACTACGGCTACATTGCCCAAAAACAAAGCCGTCCTCTGCCCTACCGCATCCGCCGCAAACTCCATCGGGCCAAGCTGCTCATTCAACAGCACCGAGCGCACGAGGGTTCAGAGCCCCTAATCAAGCTAATCAGACGCATCCTCAAAGAAAACTAGCCCACCAAAGACGCTCTAGGAATCAACCCAACCCGAACCAGCCGCAAAGACCAAAACGCGCCCCCTGCTCCCCCGCTCCCCTGCCCCGCCTCCCACACTTACTCAAAGGGCCTGAAGAAACGTAAGCAGCCGCGGCGGGGAGGGCAGATAGCCCGCAAACCCCCGGATAGGTT
>JACVRP010000498.1 GCA_014534385.1 Cyanobacteria bacterium Co-bin13 | reverse complement strand
CCCTCATCTAGGGCGCGGCGTACAATCTGTCTTCCTAATGTGCCGGTAGCACCTACAATCAAAATTTTCATGAGGGATTTGAAACAAAATGTAACCTTACTCTAAGGATATCAGATGTCTCCCATCCCGTTTGACGGGAGACAGATCTGTCTGAGGGTTACTCTTCGCCCCCCTGCAGGCGGAGCAGCACGAAGCCAGCGCCTAAACCCACAAGCACCAGCGTGAAAAGTATGATCGCAGTACTGAAAATTTCGCTACTCATAGCTGCCTAAAATCTCCTAAAACAGTGCCAAAGTGCCGGTGCCAGGTTGTAAACCTGTGTCCCTAGCAGCCTCATTTTAGACCAGTTTGCCTACCCCTCTAACCGCTCTATACCCCTGTTTGCCATGCCTACAACGATTCTCAAGCAGCGGCCTCGATTGGCTATCACCCTTGGCGATCCGGCTGGGATTGGGCCAGAAGTGGTGCTCAAAGCCCTAGGGGCAAAACCCTGGCACGAGGTGGCTGAGATTACTGTGGTCGGTACTGCCCCCCTCTTAGAGCAGGCTTACGGCTGTTTGTCCAGCCTGAGCGGATCTCTGCCCCCCCTAGACTCCCTGACGCTGCTGGAAGTGCCTTTGGCCGTGGCTCCTGCAGCCATTCAGCCGGGGCAGGGCAATGCCAGCAGCGGGGCGGCCAGTTTTGCTTTTCTGAGAAGTGCGATCGCAGCCACCGTAGCAGGCCGCTTTGACGGCATCGTGACAGCGCCCATTGCCAAATCAGCCTGGAAAGCGGCTGGGCATCTTTATCCCGGCCAGACTGAGCTGCTGGCTGAAGGGGCGGGCACCAATCGTTTTGGGATGGCTTTTGTGGCCCGATCTCCTCATACTGACTGGACTTTGCGATCGCTTCTGGCCACCACTCACATTCCCCTGTCCCAGGTGCCCCAGGTGCTCTCGGCAGACCTCTTGAGCCGCAAGCTCGACCTCCTAATTGAGCACCTGCGCCAGGACTTTGGGCTGGAGACGCCAAGAGTTGCGATCGCGGGGCTAAACCCCCACAGCGGCGAGCAGGGGCAGCTAGGCTGCGAAGAGCAAGACTGGCTAGAGCCCTGGCTAGAGGAGCAGCGCCGCCGCTACCCCCAAGTTCACCTGACAGGGCCGCTGCCCCCCGATACGATGTGGGTACTGCCGGGGCAAGCCTGGTTTGGCACCGACGCCACTGCTGTGGCGCGGGCCCACGACGCCTACCTGGCGCTCTACCACGATCAGGGCCTGATTCCGGTAAAGCTGATGGCCTTTGACCGAGCCGTTAACACTACTGTGGGGCTGCCCTTTGTGCGCACCTCGCCCGACCACGGCACCGCCTTTGACATTGCAGGTCAGGGCATTGCAGATGCCACCAGTATGATCGCCGCTATCGAACTGGCGATTGATCTGGTAGTCCAACGCCAAAAAGTTCTTAACCCGGCTTAAACACAGATTAATAGGGATAACTGGAAAGTTTAGGGCCAAGTTAATCTGCCCAATTTACAATCTGGCTGGCTTTCTCACGCGATGGCTGCGGATTCTGCGGCCATCGCCTACCTGCAGCAGAAGATCGCAATTGTTAACCTTCTGTTAAAGCAAGTTAACTCAATCGGGAGCCTAAATAGCCAAAATATGCTGTTTCTCCGCCAAAAATAGCAAAATATAAGCTTACAGCATTCTGAGGCTACGCTTGCAGGAAATTACAACATTTATTAATGCTGTAAATCCATGATTGGGGTGAGAATAAATGGACGCTGGCTAGCCAGACCTCTGAGAATATCAGTAAGATTAGATACAGTTTGCAAAGTTTCTTGTCCACATTTCTTGATGTGATGTTCCCGCTGCAAGATCCAACATTTTTCTAAGGATGAGGTATGCTTCAGTCTCTTCGCTACACCATTGACGTTATCCGCGACGAAGCCCGTCAACTCGTGCAAAAGGGTGCCGTTAGCCGCCAGCAGCCGATCTACACGCTGTGTCGCTACATTCCTGCCCGTGAGTGGGCGCTGGTTGAGGGAGAGCTAGAGGCCGAGGGCTATTTGCTGCGCGATCGCATCAGCGACCTGATGGGCCGAGAAGATTGGGAGAACGACTAGGTTTTTTGACCTTAAAACAGGCTCAGCTGAGCGGGGGGTTCCGGCATGTTACTGGCCTCCGCCTCAGTCCGGTCCCACAGCAGAGGGGGTATGATTGCCCCCTCTTGCTGTAGCTGGTGATAGACCTGGCGAGCCAGCTGAGGCGAGTATTCCTCTTTTGGGCAGTGGGCAAAGAAATACACCTCTGTACCCTGCGCCAGCCATTGCTTTAGGCGAGGTACCCATTCCTCAAAATAAGGCTGGTTTTGCCCTAGATCGGGGTGGCTGATGTAGCGCACCAGGGTAAACGGGGCCGTCACCACGGGCTGCAGAGGTACCTTCGGCTTTTTGCGCTCCGAGCCAACTTGCGGATCGTCGGCAGGCGTTCCAATGCCGTCGTAAATGGGGCGTGTGTCTAGCAGCACCCGACCGACGCCCAGCGCTGAGAGCATTTGGTTTAGGCGGCTGGCGACTGGGTCTTGAAACCAGTCCAGGTGCCGCACCTCCACCGCAATGGGAAAGGTTTGCCGTGGCCAGCCGGTGAGAAATTCTCGCAGGTCAGAAAACTGCGCTGGGCTATAGCTGGGCGGCAGCTGAACAAACAGCGGCCCCAGCCGAGATCCTAGCGGCTGCAGCGTCTCTAAAAACTTCAGCGCCCCTTCTCGGTGCGGTCCCAGCTTGCCCTGGTGCGAAAAGATTTTGGGCAGCTTAGGGCAAAAGCGAAAGGTCGGCGGCATCTCCTCCGCCCAGCGCTCTACGGTTTTGGCATCGGGCAGGGAATAAAAGGTGGTGTTGCCCTCGACAGCAGT
>JACVRP010000535.1 GCA_014534385.1 Cyanobacteria bacterium Co-bin13 | reverse complement strand
TCAGTGGGGGCTGGGATTGGGCAGATCGCACCGCCGCTAGCCGCTGCAGAATTTCCTCGGTCGTTTGAGGGCGATCGATGGCTCTGGGCGCAATCAGATTATCAATCAGATGGGCCAACCCTGGAGAAATCTGCGGCGCATAAATGCGCCAATTTAGAGCGTTGGTGCGGGAGTCGTAAATGGTTGGGTCGCTGGGGTTTTTGGCCGTTAGCAGATAGATCAGGGTTCGCCCCAACGCATAGAAATCAGACTGGGGGACAGCCTGCCCCTGTTCCTGCTCGGGCGGTGTATACCCGGCAGAGCTGACGGTGGTAATGCCGCTGGCTCCCAGATGGGCCAGGTAGGTTTCGGTCATTTCCCGCGCTGCGCCAAAGTCCACCAGCACCAGCTGACCACTGCTGCGCAGCATGATGTTCTCGGGTTTGATGTCGCGGTGAAAATAGTTTTGCTGATGCACCAGATGCAGCACATCGGCCAGCTGCGCCAGCCACAGCAGCGCCTGCTGTTCGCCAATGGGATGGTTGCCCTGCTGCACCATCCACTGCTTCAGGTTGGGGCCATCGATCTTCTCCATGACAATGCAGTGGAGTGGCTGATCGCTGCCTTTGGGAGCGTAAACAAAGTAGCCATCTACGTCTACCTGGGGCACACCGGGATGGTTCAGCCGGCTCAGGACCATTGCTTCACGCTGAAACAGTTCCAGCACTTTGGCGTTGAGGGTGTGGGATTCTTTTAGAACCTTGAGGATTTTGGGGATGTTTCTTTCATAGGCTTCGTAGACCTTGCCAAAGCCACTCTGACTGCTGATCAGTCGCATGACCCGGTAGCGGCCCTGCAGCAAAAGATCGGAGCCACAGCCCTGGCAGTAACGATTTAGGCTATTTTCTGGGTGACTGGGCTGGGGGCATTGGGGGTTGATACAAAGGCTCATCGCTGGCAGTAGAGTGCTTCCCTGTGATAAGTGTTCCACGCTACGGAGCCTATCTCGTCATTCGTAACAATGACTCTACTTATAGAGCGCTGCTCAAAAAGGGCCGCTCAAAGGGGCTGCTCAGAAAGCTTAGGGCAAGGCCCATCGGCTAAACGTCAAATCTCGGCAGACTTTCTGATTCACCGCCAGCACAGGGGATGCAGCGACAGCTATCAACGCTTGCTCGACCCAGAAGCAGCTATCCTAACAGCCAAATAGCCTGGGGCAGAGGCAGCTACTTGACCGGGGGGGGTTGGGTTTGGGCCACCCCAAAGGCAGCCACCGTCACCAGTAGGATGGCAAGGGTCATCCGCACCGTCAGCATTTCGCCCAGCACCATGAGGCTGATGAGGGATGCGATCGCAGGCTCTAAACTCAGCAGCACCCCAAAAAAGTTCAGCGACATGCGACGTAGGGCAGAGAGTTCCAGAGAATAGGGCAGGGCCGAAGACAGCATTGAGACGGCAAACCCCAGCAGCAGCAGCCTGGGCTGCAGTAGGGTCAGCCCATCAGCAGCAGCGCCCAGCGGCAGCAGCACCACGGCCCCAACGCCCATGGCCAAAGCTAGCCCGTCGCCCCCCTGAAACACTCGCCCCACCTTCGCGGAGAAGAGTATGTATGCGCCCCAGCCCACTCCGGCCAACAGCGCCAGCAACACGCCCACCGGATCGAGCGCCGATCCCTCCACCGGAGCCAGTAGGGCAATACCTGCCGCTGCAAAGCCAACCCAAACCATATCCAGGCGCTGCCGGGAATGGATCAGCGCCACAGCTAGAGGGCCCGAAAATTCTAGAGCAACAGCAACCCCTGTGGGAATGCGTGCGATCGCAGCGTAAAACATCGCATTCATCGCCGCCAAAGACAGCCCAAACACCAGCAGCAGCCAGTAATCAGGGGCAGCATGACCGCGCCAGCGCGGCCGCCACAGCAGCAGCAGCACCAGGGCGGCAAACCCTACCCGCAGGCTCACCATGCCCATTGGGCTGACCACCGCAAACAGCCCCTTGGCAATGGCCGCCCCCAGTTGGGTTGAGGCAATAGAAGCCATGACCAAAATAATTGGCGATGGCGTCAGCTGAGTCTTTGGAACCAACACAACAGCCCCTCCAGGCAAAAGTCCCCGTCTTTGACTGTATCCTCCGCTTTAGCAATTGCCCTAACCACAGCGCCGATAGGTTTGCATGAACAAATTTGATAGATAGGCCCTGCGGGCACCAGCCACTAAGCCAGGTTTTTTCCTCGTATGGGTCAATTTGTCGGGTTACAGGTAGGGAAATTGCACCCTGCGCCCGGCAATAGACTCTGTAAGATTGGCAGAAGACAAGCTCCCTACCCTGCCCCTATGACAGCCCTGCTTCAGCTAGTGCCTGCTCTGCCCGAGTTAACCCACTGGTTAACCGACATTGGCTCGCAATTTTCCCATCAGATTTCCCAGTCTGCCCACGCCCTTGTGAATTGGTATGCTCAGGCGGGCCACGCCACCGCTAGTGCGCTGTCTCAGTTTTCAGACACGTTTACCAGCGCCGTGCTGTGGCAGTCGGTGCTCTACTGGGCGCTGATCCTGGTCATGCTGGTGGGCGTGGCTGGGGCCTTTATCCCCGCCCTGCCAGGCATCACGCTGATT
>JACVRP010000129.1 GCA_014534385.1 Cyanobacteria bacterium Co-bin13 | reverse complement strand
GTTACTTTGCCACGCTGCTCAGAAGCTGAGAAGTAGCACTTTGAGGAAATCAGATCATGGGCAGGCGCATTGTGCTGGGGCTCATCTGGCTTAGTTTTGTGGTTTATACCATCTGGCTGGCTCCGCTGGATCGGGCCTACACCTGGTTTGTTGCGCGTAAGCTGCTGACCCTCCAATGGGGCGACTTGAATGCCTATCTCCCGGCAATCTTTAGCCTCATGGGAGTGTGGCCGATGATCTATGCCTGCCTGATGTTTGCCGATGGTCGAATGCAGCCAATTCGAGCGTGGCCGCCCTTTTTGGGGTCTAACTTCACAGGCGTTCTTTGCCTGACGCCCTACCTGCTGTTGCGCCAACCGAATCAGTCGTTTGACGGACAGAAGGATCAGGTGATCGGCAAGCTCGATCAGCGATCAACAGGCGTCACACTGCTGGTAATTACCGGCATTCTGGTTGCCTATGCGGTGATTGCAGGAGATTGGGGTGACTACGTGCAGCAGTTTCAAACTCGACACTTTGTTCACCTAATTTCCCTCGACTTTTGTTTGATGTGTCTGTTTTTTCCGCTAACAGACCTGCTAGACGACGACATGGCCAGGCGCGGAATTTATAGCCCCGCTCTGTTTTGGACTGTGGCGCTGGTGCCGCTGCTGGGTCCGTTGTGCTATCTTTGCTGGCGTCCCCCGCTGGCTGAGGCAACGTCCCAGTAGTTGACGCGATTCACCGTTCGAAAGCGACTCCTTTTTTTGGGGCTGTGCTTTGCCTTGGCCCTGGCAGTTTCCTACTTGCTTTCCCTAGGTGGGATCAGGTTTCAGGCACAGGAGGCGGTCAGTTTCACGATTCAAGATGAGCCAGTCGCGCAGATTGATGATCGCCTGTTTGGTCATTTTTTAGAGCGGGCTAGCTGGGGAGAGCCTGGGCCTGAAGTTTCGCTAGAGCCGGGCACTCAGCAGATTCAACCGGCTGCGGTTGAGCTGATGAGGCAAATGAACATTCCCCTGCTTCGTTTTCCAGGGGGGACCGATGTAGACTACATCGATTGGCGTGACTTGATCAGCAATGTGCCGGGTCGAGACCCTAAGCGTCCGGTGACGATTGGCTACAGCGGCAAAAAAATCACCAATCAGTTTGGCCTAGATGAGTACTTCCAGCTACGGGACCAGCTGGGAACGGAAACGATACTGGTCGTCAACTTTTTAGATGCCCTATCTCGCAGGCTCCCTCTAGAAGAGGCCGCGCTTAGGGTGGCTGGCCTTGTAGCCTATGCCAATGCCCCAGCTGGTGCAGCATTGCCTGAGGGCATGCCGGATTGGCCAGCGGTGCGGCGAGAAAATGGTCATGCTGAACCATACCGGGTTGAATACATTCAAATCGGTAATGAGACTTGGCTGGAGGGCTTTCGGCGGCGAGTCCGGGAAGGAACAGGGTTGTCTGAGCCTGTCGATTTGGCCCAGTGGTACCTGCAGTGCTTAAAGGCTTACATCCAGGCTATTGATGCAGTGGATCCCAGCGTTGAGCTGATTATTGATGGCACTATGGGCCAAGGCGTGGAAAGAACGGTCTTGGCTGATGCAGCGATCCGTAATCGGGTGAAGTATGTTGCCTTTCACAGCTATGCGCCGGGGCACGTTCGGGAGGTGAAGCAGGACGGAGAGCCTGTCGCTAGTCGTGCGATGGCAGCTATCGACTGGTGGAATGCTTGGGTGGCTATGCCAGGCCACTTTTCCGAGTCGGGCGTTAATCAGGCAGTGGCCAATCACACTCAGTTTGCCCAGTCGTTGGGCTATCAGATTGCGGTGACTGAGTGGAACTGGAATGGTTGGGGCTTTGATGAACTGGAGCCGCCTCCGGCAATTGATTGGCCGCTAGCGTCAGGCTTGGGGGCAGCCGGATTTTTGAATGGGATGATGCGGCATGGGGATGAGATTGCGATCGCATGTCAGTCCATGCTGGTCGGAGCCAGTTGGGATATCACCAGCATTCGCGTTGACCCTACCGCCCAAACCCCGCCCTACTTTTTGCCCCAGGGCCAAATCACGCAGTTCTACAGCAAACATCATGGCTCTAGCCTGCTCAGCGTCGAGTCGTTAGAGGTGCCCCGCTACCGTCAGCCCTTTGATATGGGTTGGGCCAGAAGCCCTGAAGCAGAGATTGCCCTCATCGATCTGGTCGCAACAGCGGATGAAGACACGGTTTATGTCCACATTATTAACCGCAGCTTTGATCGAGACTTGCGAGTTGCTCTCGACCTCTCAGACTTTTCGGCCATTGGCAATGCAGTAACGCACCATCTGTTCAGCGAACGGCGGCCCGCTCCCCCAGACAGTCAGCGGCTCAGTGTGGGAGAAATTACCGCCAAACCCCTGTCTACCCAAGGACAAAGCCTTCAGGTGATGCTGCCCAAACGCTCTGTCAGCATTCTTGAAATTCCTAGAGCTTAGATGAGCTGCCTAAGTCAGCTCAAAAGCCAGACCAAAAGTCTTGGTTAAATCACAGGTTTCGTGATCGCTGATGTTGGTATCGCTCAGCTCCAAGTTGTAGAAGCTGATCGTATCTGCCTCGAAGTGCGGCCCGGCATGCCAAGTGCCGACCTCCAGCTTAATAAAGCAGTTACCAGGAATGCGAAAGGCTTTTATGGCTTCGGGTTCAGGGGCGGCAGCAGGGCCGGGAGGAGCCACCGCAATCAGCCAATCCTTGCCCTCCAGCGCGCCTAAACACTGGGTGCACTGCTGATGCCGGGTGATTTTATGGAAGCGCAGCCCCTGATGCTCAAGCTGCATGATGTAAAACCGGGGAATGCCGTTTTGCAGCTGTAGCTGTGCATCGTCAGGCCCAAACGGTAGGCCATCTGGGCTGGGGTAAATGACCTGACCAAACGGCGCAAACTGCTCGGGGGTAAGGCGTTGCACAGGCAGAACTTGAACTGTAGCAGACTCACTCATGGCTAGAAGAGGTGATCGGCTCTTTCATTATCGGCTGACTGCCAGCGGCAAGCAGCTTCTGAAGGCAGGGGTTTATACTACAACCTAGACTTCTCTCAAAAATTCAGCTTCAGCTTCTTCTGGAAACCAATCAGGAGAACTTGTAGTATACCTGGCGACAAGTAATATTTTTGTAGTATGCTTGTAGCATCGGATGAGCTATTCCGATGTTCTAGAACCACAGGATCAGGATCTACAAGGAGCCCCCATGACTGCCCCCACTTCCCAATCTAACTATTTCCAAAGAATCTCCGAGTTTCGTTCTCACAGCCGTCCGCAGCTGCCGACTGAGCGTTGGGATGAGCCGATTAGCCGCAACCAGCAAGCGGTGCGATCGCAGCAGCATATCCATTCCGTCCGCCAGCTGCATCAGACTCATTACCTGGAGCGACAGAGCTTCTAAGCAAAAGACCTTGGGATGCGTCTCCCCCTCCCCGCATCCCCATGGCCTTCCTCTCCAAATTTGCTATTCAGTACAAATGCTCTATCTTGTTAAGGAATGACCGAGTTGGTTAGCAAGATTGGCCCAAGCTCATGGCAAAGTCTCGCAAGCTAGAAGAACTCACAGACGCGCTGAATCAAATTCGCACCAATCCCACTTCAGAGCTGGGATTGACTACGCTACGGCAGGTGAGCAACAGCCGATATGGAGTTGCTGTTGCCCAGGCAGCACAGCTAGTCGCCCAGTTTGAGATCTACCTGCTAATGCCTGAACTGGTCACCGCTTTTGACCGATTCCTGATTAAGCCCCAGGACAGCGATCCGGGGTGCCGGGCCAAACAGGCGATCGCAGAAGCCCTCTACCGCCTGGAGCACAGTGACGAAACCCTTTTTCTCAAAGGCATTCGTCATGTTCAGTGGGAGCCGGTGTGGGGCGGGCAGGTCGATACGGCTCCTAAGCTGCGTGGCACCTGCGCCTTGGGGCTGGTGAGAATGCACTATCCTGCGGTCATGGTAGAGCTAGCCGATCTGCTAGCCGACCCGGAACCAGAAGCGAGAATTGGCGCTGCTAGGGCCATTGCCTACAGCGAAAATGAGATGGGGGTGGCCCTGCTGCGCCTGCGCGTCAAAGTCGGCGACACGCCGCCTGTGCTGGGAGAGTGCCTGATTGCCCTGCTCGAGCTGGCTCCGATGGAGTCTTTACCCCTGCTGCAGGAACTGCTCCAGGCTGGCAGGAAGTCAGCGCCAAACGATCTGGGAGAAACGGCAGAAGTAGCTGCCCTGGCACTGGGAGAATCTCGCCTGCCAGAGGCCTTCCCGATCTTGCGGGACTGGTGGCAGCAAACCGTCAATGTAGACTTGAGAAAAACGGGGCTGCTTGCGATCGCAACCCTTCGCCAAGACAATGCCCTAGAATTTCTGCTCAACCTGATTGCAGAAGGCTCGCTCCGAGACGCTAAAGACGCCCTAAAAGCCCTCAGTATTTACCAGCAAGACGAGCACCTTTGGCAAAAGATCAGCCAAACCGTAGAACAGCGCGGCGATCTGTCATAGGGGTTTAACCCGTAGCGAATCACCGCTGTAGAGACGCATTAGCGAAGCCTCGCGAAGCCATAGCCCGAGGGTTATTGAGTCAGCGTCTCTGCAGCACACCGAGGTTTTTAGGGCCTGTTGACACAAGCAGCAAGACCGAAAAAATTCGGTGCCGCTGTTAACAATTGTTGTGTAATCTAGGATCTTGCACCTATTTCAAGACTGGTAGCGCCGTCATGGACAACAAAATGATGCTGATGATTCCGGGGCCCACACCCGTACCGGAGCAGGTACTCCTGGCG
The DNA here is from genome assembly GCA_014534385.1 of Cyanobacteria bacterium Co-bin13. Lineage (GTDB taxonomy): Bacteria > Cyanobacteriota > Cyanobacteriia > Phormidesmidales > Phormidesmidaceae > JACVSF01. Next base: position 4,165 of record JACVRP010000129.1, on the reverse strand, counting down.
ATGACGAAACATCCGATAGGTCACCGCAGCGGCGAATTTGGCCAAATTATTGCAGAAATCACCGAAAACCTCAAGTGGCTGCACCAGACCCAAAATGATGTGCTGATCCTTGCTGCCAGCGGTACGGGTGCCATGGAAGCAGGCATCATCAACTTCCTGAGCGCAGGCGATCGCGTGCTGGTTGGCAACAACGGTAAGTTTGGTGAGCGCTGGGGCAAAGTAGCCCGCGCCTTTGGCCTTAACACTCAGGAAATCACGGCTGAATGGGGCAAACCGCTCAACCCAGAAGATTTCAAGACCGCGCTTGAAGCCGACACCGAAAAACAAATTAAGGCCGTCATCATCACCCACAGCGAAACGTCGACCGGGGTGCTCAACGACCTGGAAACCATTAACCGCCACGTCAAAGCCCACGGTCAGGCGCTGATCATTGTTGATGCTGTAACTAGCTTGGGAGCCGGAAACGTTCCCGTAGACGAGTGGGGTTTGGATGTGGTTGCTTCTGGGTCCCAGAAAGGCTACATGATTCCACCGGGGCTGGCCTTTGTCTCGGTTAGCGCCAAAGCCTGGGCTGCTTACGAAACGGCGACGCTGCCCAAGTTCTACCTAGACCTGATGCCCTACAAGAAAAACGCAGCTAAAAACAGCACGCCCTTCACGCCACCTATTAACCTGTTCTTTGCCCTGCAGACAGCTCTGCAAATGATGAAGGCAGAAGGGCTAGAGTCAATCCTTGCCCGCCACGATCGCCACAAGCGAGCTACGCGAGCAGCCATGCGAGCACTCAACCTGCCGCTCTACACCGCCGACGAGTGCGGCAGCCCGGCGATCACTGCGGTCATGCCCCAGCAGGTTGATGCTGAGCAGATTCGCTCGGTGATGAAAAAGCAGTACGACGTGATTCTGGCAGGCGGTCAGGATCATCTCAAGGGCCAGATCTTCCGGATTGGGCACCTGGGCTTTGTGTGCGATCGCGACATTCTCACCGCTGTCGCGGCGCTAGAGGCCTCACTTGTCGCGTTGGGCTACGACCAATTCACCTCCGGTGCCGGTATTGCAGCGGCTAGCCAGGTCTTTAAGGCAGGCTAGGCAATCTCAACAAAGCAGCAATAGAGCTAAAAAGAGAGGCGCAGCCACCGCTACGCCTCTCTACAGATTAGCTGTGAGTTAGGTCGACTAAGCAGCTTCCATCCAGTCATAAATTTGCTCAAGTTCTTCAAGGGTAATCAGACCGTACTGCCACAAAATCATGGGCAGCGGGCCGGGGTCTTGTTCACTGTGTCGCAGGGCCACTTCAATCGACGAAGTCGAAATCGACAATTCTTCCTGTAAAAAGCGAATCAAATTTGTGTGGGTTTTTGTTGCCATAGATGCTCACCTCCTTAACTGGTAAAGCTGTTTACCTGCAATTCACCCGATTTTACAAAAGGATTCTTCAGTAGACGCACTGATTTTCCTGTAAGCTAGCCAAACTTTTTCCCAGTAGATCCACCAAAAGTTTCAGAAAACTAGGAACTAATTGCAACTCCTAAGTCTCTTGAGCACTTAGACAGCCAGAAAACCTAATCCGGGAAAATACAGATATCCCTCAGAGTGGAGATAGCGTATCAAATCACACTAGTGACTGCATAGACTTCTGGCTAAGCAATTTAACGAAATTTAAGCAGAATCTCTCCGGCCCATTCTGTCTTTGCTTCTCCACCTTTACAGCGATTCTCAGATTAATAAGCCACAGGCTTTTGTGGATGGGTAGGCGGGTGGATGGGTGAATGGGTGGCGAACCAAGCGAAAACAGCTGTAAACCAGCCTTTAAGCGGCACAAATGAATGGCTTTTAGGGATTAATCGGCTCCGCCAGCCGGTTAATGGTTACCGGGTCACCTACTGCGAGCCCCAGTTCAGCCGCCCGTCCGCCCCGCAGCTCAATCACATGGTCTATAAGCTGATTACCAGGGCCATAAGTGGGGCAGGGGGCCGCCGTGCAGGGTGGAGCACTCGCCGCAATCCCTCTAATTCTGCCCTGGTAGACAAAGACCATGTCTAGCGGCACTGGCACGTTCATCATCCAAAAACTAACGGGTCGAGGCCGTGACATCGGAAAAAGCATGCCTCGATCATCGGGCAGAGCCGGTCGATACATCAGGCCCATAGCCTGCTGCTCTGGCGTCTCAGCCACCTCCAGCAGAATTTCCTGGCCGCCCAGCTCAGCTCTAGCTGAAATCGGCAGCTGCTGCCCCTGGGGCTGGTTGGTCTGCACGGCAGGATCAGGCGTCGGCATCATAGGAGATTCGGCAGATGGAGAACTGCTTGTAGCATCAGGAGCAGGTGGGGTCGTACAGCCAGCAGTCCCCAAAAAACAGACCCCCATCGCCAGGCTCAGCAGCGCTGACAGCATGCTCTGGCCTTTGATTTTGGGTAACCGTCCTCGGTGAGCCGCGCCAGCGTTAGAAGCAACGAGTCGTCTGACTGACCGCAGAAAAGCCCTGGATTTTCCGTTCATCATGCTGTCTATCTGGAGGATCATCCCAAATTACCGTTTCTGAAGCTCTGCCAAGAACGCCCAAACAGGGGATTTAGACGGAGAGCGCGGCCCAGAGAGTGGTTTAAGAGTTTCTAACTTTCCCGCAAGACGTAACCCACGCCGCGAACGGTTTGAATCAGCCGCTTTTCGTTTTCCCCATCGATTTTTAGACGCAGATAACGAATGTAGACTTCAATTACGTTAGACTCGCCCATGAAGTCGTAGCCCCAGACGTTCTCCAGAATCTGCTCTCGCGTCAGCACCTCGCGGGGATGCTCCATCAGGTACTTCAACAGTTCAAATTCCTTCATGGTCAGGTCAATAGTTCGACCATTGCGGTTAGCGGTGCGGTTAACCAGGTCCAAGATAAGGTCACCAAAACGAACCTGTTCTCCCCCTGTCTGGCGGGGCTGCAGGTAAAGCTGGGTCAGCTTGAGAAAAGCATCGCTGCGGTAGGGTTTGAGGAAGTAGTCATCAGCACCTGCTTCTAAGCAGGCAACTCGATCTTCCAGCGTATCGCGGGCCATCAAAAGCACGATTGGAGTTCGCAGACCCTGGCTACGCAGGGTTTGGGATAGAGCTAGGCCAGAGTCTCCCCCCAACATGCGATCGACCACGATCAGGGCAGGCTGACTCTTTTGAACAACTTCTAGGCCCTGGGCCACGGTCAGGGCAACTGCCGGAGTATAGCCAGCCTCTTTGAGGTCCAGGCTCATCTGCCGGGCCTGATCCTCGTTCGAAATAATTAGCAGAACCTGAGGGCCAGAATCAGCGCTCATTCTTAGAGTGTCCCTGTAAAGCCTTCCTATCGTAACCGATGCCAATCGAGGTGACGCTAGGGCAGCTCAACCGAGCTGGGCTTAGCAATGTGAGGCAGGCCCCAACCCAATTTCTCCCGCAACACTTTAAAAAATTCGGGTGACTGGAGGCGGATAAAGCGGGCTGTATAGGGGGAGCGGCAGGTGCAGATCCAGTCTTTGGGCAAGACATAGCAGCCAGCATTGCCATCGACGACCATTACGAGCGGGTCGGGATTGGCTGAGCGGATCGTGACTGGCTCAGTGTCAGGGAAGACCAGTCCCCGAGAGGTGAGGGAGTGGGGGCAAATCGGCATCAGCTGCATGACCGGTACCCCCGGCGTGATCACAGGTCCACCCGCCGACAGGGAGTAGGCAGTGGAGCCCGTGGGCGTAGAAATAATGATGCCGTCGGCAGCAATGTCTACGGCGGCGTGTTTGCCGACCTCAACCTCGAAATGGCACATGCTGGTCAGCGGCTCGCGGTGCAGCACCATCTCATTGAGGCAGAGGGCTTCCCAAATCAGCTCCTCCTCGTGAAAGAGCTGGACTGAGAGCATGGCCCGCTCCTCAATTTCGTAGTTGCCTGCTAGAACCTGCTCCATCGCCTGGGGCAGCTGGTTCAGATAGGCTTCTGTTAAAAATCCCATGTGACCGGTGTTTACCGCCAGCAGGGGAATGCCGACCGGAGCCAGCTGCCGAAATGCAGATAAAACAGTGCCATCTCCTCCCAGCACTAACGCAAAAGCCATGTCGGTATCAAAGTGGGGCGGTACCAGGCTTTCGATAGGTGTGTGGCAGATCGGTCGCTCGGGGCGGGAGTAGCCAAGGAGCCCACCCATGCCTGT
>JACVRP010000388.1 GCA_014534385.1 Cyanobacteria bacterium Co-bin13 | reverse complement strand
GACGTTTTCAATGCCGCCGTTGTGCTGGTAGTCGTAGCAGAGAAAGTCGACCTGGTCGAGGGCATCGAGGGTGTTGGCGATGGGGCTAAAGACGACCACATCGGTATCTATATAGAGGAAGCGCTCGAAGGGGCCAAACCAGCAGGCCTGCTTGCGGAACTGGTTGGGCCTGGCGAAGAAGCCGGTGCCGAAGATCTCGTGCAGGTTCTGCGAGAGCCGCTCGATAAAGCCGAGGTCGGGATATAGCTCTACGCCGTAGTCTTGCTGCAGCCGATCTGCCACGATTTGATAGTGGTCGTCGTAGGGAATCAGGCAGATGGGCGTGTCGGGGTCGTGTAGGCGGATGCTGTTGAGACATGCGATCGCACTCTCGATCACCTTATCGTTGGCCGTAATGTAAATGCCGCGCTTCATCGCTGGGTTCCTGAAGATTTTCCTAGAGTAAGCTGTCGGGTGAGGGCGCTTAAGTATCGCCGCCAACCTGGGGCAGACTGATACGGTTTTAGTCTGCCCACCAGCCGGGGACGACTGCTCGGATCGTGGCGGTAGCGATAGTGCAGAAAGACTTCGCGGTAGGGAAAATCGACGTTTTCCCCGGCACAGAGCTGGCGAAATAGCTGCGACGAGACGCCGATGTAGTGCAGGTAGGTGAGGGGCATGCCCCGGTCATAGACCTGGCCCGCCTCGGTCGTGAAGTGAGTGGAGGTGACAGAATTGCCGGTGGCTTTGCCAGGCGGTAGGGTCAGCGCTAGGTTGCAGGACTTGAGCCCGGAGCGCATTACCAGATAGTTCAAAATAGTTTGGTCTGGGGCCATCGGGTATAGCACCTCAGCTTCTCCCTGCTGCAGGTGAGCCAAAATTGGGCCGAGCTGATCGGGCTTAAACGTGCCTCTTCTGGCGGCGTAGAAGCCGGAGCAAAAGGCCTGCTGACGCATCTGCTCAGTCGAAAAAAGCTGCTCGAATTGGGGAGCGGCGACGGTGAAAACGTGCGTGAGATCTTTGTGCTGGTAGTCGTAGATCACCCAGTCACAGGTGTCTAGCGCCTGAAAAATAGGGGCTACCGGGCCGATCAGCAACGTATCGGCATCCATGTAGAGAAAGCGGTCGAAGGGACCGTCGAAGGCGCAGAAGCGGCGGTGGGTGCCCTGACGATGAATGCCCCGACTCCCAATGGCCTGCCACTGCTGTCGGGCCGTAGGATGGGTGGCCCAGACTTGCTCTACAAAGCTGTCCCAGTGGGCCAGGGAGGTGCGATCGCAGTAGAGCTGCACCTGGGGCCGTTCCTCCACGAGCTGCCGCACCCGATCTAGACGATCGTCGTAGGGGTAGATGCAGATCGGCATTTGCCGCCCAGCATTTGCCTCGATGCTGTTGATTAGGGCCACCAGCTGGTCATAAACCGAGTCATTGGCCAGGGTGCAGATGCCGTCCATGTAGGAATGCCGGAGTTAGGAAAACTGTGCAACGCAGTCTGAAAGCCAGTTCAGCAGGTTGAGTCGGTGCAGAATGATCTGGCGGGCTTCTGCGATCGCAGGTTGAGCCTCGTACCAGGCATCAGGCGTGGCGGTAACGGCCTGAATGTACTGCAAGCCCTTCTCATCCAGGCTGGGCAGTTTGAGAAAGCTGCCCGGCGGCAGCAGCTTGTCTGCCGCACCGCCCCCATAATAAATCGGCAGGCACCAGGCCAGCAAAGCATCCCAGAGCTTTTCGCTGGCATACCAATCGTTGTCGGCATAGTTTTCAATGGCCAGGTTGTAGTAGTAGGGAGCCATAACGTTCCACTTGTTACCCACGGGGCCGGACGACACCGCCCAATCGGGCAGGCCGCGCCCGTAGAGGTCAAACTCTAGGCGATGGGCCTGCAGCTGCTGCAAAAAGTCCAGCCGCTGGCGGTGGCTGGCGGTGCGACTGATGCCCGAGGTAACCCAGCTGCACGGCTTTACCTTTTGAGGCGGCGGCAGCTCGTTGAGTTCCCGAAAGGAGGCCCCGACGTACCAGATAGCGGGCATGTAACCCGGTACTGGAGCCAAATCGTCTGGGCCCGAGACGTAGCCGCAGGACTGCTGAGCCTGGGCGTAGTTGCTCCGCGCTGTAGGAAGCACCTCGGGCAGCGGCGGCTCGCGCAGCAGGTAAATCAGCCGCTCTTTGGGCACGCCTCGAAACTCGGTGACGGGGTCAGCGGGCGGTGCGGGGGCGCGTAGCCGCTGGCGCAGCCGCGATCGCCAGGACTGGGGCGGCTGAGGCCGGGGAAAATCAAACTGATAGAGCAGCAAAAAGTCGGGCCGGGCTGCCGGGGCCTGCATCTGCATCTGCTGCCAAACGCCAAACGGCTGGGGCGATTGGTTCCACATCCAGTCGCTGGGGCTGGGCCGTAGATTGACGTAGCTGCTCACCATGCCAACAGTCGGGAGATTCATGGGCTGCCAATCAAGGAAGGATTAGGGAAGGGGGCATCAGAAGTTTGCAGGCCGTTACTCGGGTTCTTTCCAGGGCGACTGGATCGGCTGGGGCCGGTACTGGGGCTTGACCTGCTGCAGGATGTGAGCAATGCGATTTTCCCAGGAAAACTGTTGGCTAAACTGGCGATTTTGGCGGTAGCCTTCGCTTTGACGGGGGTACTGCTGCAGCACCTGCTGCAGGCAGCGGGCAAACTCTATGGGATCGTCGGGCTCACACCAGCCCATCGCCAGATCGGGCCGCTGAAAGGCCTTGAGCGGAGGGATGGTGGTTGCGGCAATGGGGGTGCCAGAGGCCAGGTACTGAAAGAACTTAACCGGATTGGTAAAGTCTGCCTCCTTGCCAGAACAGTGCGGATGCAGCAGCACATCAGCGGCCTGCATGAGGCTGACCAGCCGCTCTCGGGGCAGCACCCAGCCCAAGAAAGTAATGTTCTCAGCCTGTCGCTGCTTGGCTTTGTCTTGGTAAGCCGCAACCTGCTCAGGGGTGCCGCCCGTAATGGCAAACTGCACTTGGGGTAGCTCCTGTGCTGCTTCGATCAGGAGGTCGATTCCTTTGAAGCGATACAGTGCTCCAGAGTAGACTGCTAGCTGCTGCCGACCTGCCTGCAGGAGTTCTCGCCGCCAGGCTGCTGCCTGATCGGGTTCTCGCCTGAGAAAGACGGTCTCGAAGCCGTTGTGTAGTGCGATCGCTTTTTCCTCGGGCATGCCCTGCTCGATCAGGCTGGCTCGCGTTAGCTCAGACTGCGTCACCGCAACCTGCAGGTAGGGGCTGTTGACGATCTCAGGCTCTAGCGGGGCGTCTCGAAAGTAGTGCAGCTCAAAGATGACCGGCACTTGCCTTTGCACAGCTGCCTTAGCAAAGTTCCAGTTACGGGTGTGCACGAGCTGCGTGGCGCGGCGCAAATGCCAGGGAAAGTAATACTTACAAACGATCGTGCTGGGGTTGGTCCACTTGCTGGTGGAGGCGTGAGTAAACCAGGGCAGCGGCAGGGGAGCCACCTGCAGGCGAGGCTGGACATTGTAGAAAGCCAGAAACTCTGGATCGGGGGCTTGAGGCTGAAAAGGGTGCAGCCAGGCCAAAGGATTGATCTGGCCTTGCTCCGGCTGCAGGTAGGCCAGCACCGTTGAATAACCCAAGTTGGCAGCCGCGTTGGCACAGAGAACATCGTGGATCTCATGGGCGGTGTCTGGCTGTAGCGACAGGCGATCGCTGTAGAAAAGGTAGTGCCTTGTCACGGTAGTTCCCTCACCAGTTCTGCCTGTTAGGACGGCAGCGACGTTATTTCCGGGTCCGTAGCCAGTAGCTCCTGGCTAAACTGCAGCGCGTAGAGTCGCGAGTAGTACCCGGCCTGATTGAGCAGCTCGCTGTGGGTGCCCACTTCAACGACGCGTCCCCGGTCTTGGACCGCAATCTGATCCGCTTTTTGTATGGTTGAAAGACGGTGGGCGATGACCTGGGT
>JACVRP010000275.1 GCA_014534385.1 Cyanobacteria bacterium Co-bin13 | reverse complement strand
CCCATAATCCATCCCCCCGCGAGTAAGCACACAACCATTACTACGGGCAGGGCATGAATCGGCCCAGCCGCACGCAGCATCTGAGGTTGATGACCCAGATGGCACGAAGCCGCGATATTCCCTTTCCCCGCAACTGGGTTGAGATTTTAGAGCGGGTTTGCCGGGTCAGCGTGTTTAGCACGGCAGCTCGAGAATTGGGCCTGTCAGACATCACCTATAGCCGAGGGCCTATTCGACTGTTTGACGGCACAACGTTCAATGCAGATGATCCGGTCGCTTACTTGAACAGTCTGGACGTTAAACACGACATTTACATGGCAGATGTGGCCTTAGCCAATCCCTTGCCTAAAGCAGCGTAGCGAAGATGACTGCTGCCCCTCTGCTGCCGGAGTTGAACCTGCTAGGCTCCGGCCCCTCCGTGAAAGCTGCCTTTCACAGCATCCAGTAGCCCTAAGTTCATGGCATTGCCCATTACCCCTAACCCCTGCTTACTATGAAAACCCTAACGACCCAATCCCAACGGCAGATCTCACTCTCGCATCAAGGCTCTTTTCTAGACATTCAACAGGTCTCCAAGGTTTATCCCACTCCCAAAGGAGACTACGTTGTCTTAAAAGATGTCAACCTCCAGATCAAAGCCGGTGAATTTATTTGCGTCGTTGGCCATTCTGGCTGTGGCAAAACGACGCTGCTCAACATGGTCGCAGGGTTCTCCCAGCCAAGTGATGGACTGGTCACGCTAAACGGCAAACGCATTACAGAACCGGGACCCGATCGCATGGTGGTGTTTCAGGGCTATGCCCTACTGCCCTGGCTTACCGCCTATGAGAACATTTATCTAGCGGTAGATTCTGTGCATCCCCGCAAGTCTGAGGCGGAGAAAAAGCAGATTGTCCGCGAACACCTGACAATGGTAGGGCTGGCAGACGCTGCACACAAACAGCCCGGACAGCTCTCGGGCGGCATGCGCCAGCGGGTCTCCATTGCCCGTGCCCTCGCCATTCGGCCGGAGGTTCTGATTCTCGACGAGCCCTTTGGCGCACTCGATGCAATCACCAAGGAAGAACTGCAGGTTGAGCTGCTTAAGATCTGGAACGATCACCGCTGCACGGTTCTGATGATTACCCACGACATTGATGAGGCGCTTTTTCTAGCCGATCGCCTGGTGCTTATGACCAATGGTCCTGCTGCTACGATTGGCGAAGTGTTAGAAATTCCCTTTCCACGTCCTCGCGATCGCGATCGCATTATGGAAGATCCCGAATTCTATAAGCTGCGGAACTACATCCTCGACTACCTCTACAACCGCTTTGCCCATGATGAGTGAGCAGCAATGTGACTCCCTATTCCACGGCAGAACGGCGGTATTGGCCACCCAGCACCGCAAAGAGCAGGTCATTGCGCCGCTGCTGCAGGAATTGGGAGTGCAGGTGGTTGTTCCCACGATAGACACCGATCAGTTTGGCACCTTCACCCGCGACATCAAACGTCCGGGCAATCAGCTCAGTGCGGCCCGGCTTAAAGCCGAAGCCGCGCTACAGCTCACCGGCGCAGATCTGGCCCTTGCCAGCGAGGGCAGCTTCGGCATGCATCCTGCGATTCCCTTTCTGCCCTACAGCCGGGAGTTGGTCGTTTTGATCGATCGTGCCCATGATTTAGAGATTGTGGGTGAAGCCCTCTCAACAGAGACAAATTTCAGCCATATCCAGGTGACCCGTTTAGAGGAGGCTCACACCTTTGCTCAGCAGGTAGGCTTTCCGGCCCACGGGCTAGTGGTCATGGCAGCGCCAGCGGCAGCCCCAGCCGACATCCTCAAAGGTATCACCGCAGCAGCTGACCTCACTGCAGCAGTCATCCAGATGTTAGATCAGTTTGGTCAGGCTCATCTAGAAACAGACATGCGGGCGATGCACAATCCCACCCGCATGAAAGTTATTGCTCAAGCCACAGAAAATTTGATTCAAAAGATTCGCAGCTGTTGCCCCCACTGTGGCTGCCCCGGGCTAGACGCAGTGGAGCAGGAAACCGGACTGCCCTGTGCCTGGTGCGGATCTCCGACCCATTTAACCTTAGCCACCCGCTATGCCTGCAAGAAATGCAGCTTCCAGCAAAGGGTCTTGTTCCCCCATCGTCAGGAGAAAGCAGACCCGGCTCAGTGCAACTACTGCAACCCTTAGGAGTCTCTTGCCCTCCTGCCTGCGGCCTACAATTGTTCCTGTTGAAGGGGTTAGTTTCAGTAAACTGGGCAAGTCTTGCTGAAATTAGTGCTAAGCGTATCCAGTGGGCACGTCTAGGTGTGTTAAGACTAGGGCAGGCAGGGTCTTGCTCTTGCCATCTGGGGTCTGGGTTACAGACCGCAACCTCAGTGAGTACCCTAGCTGTATAAGACCACGGTTGTAAGGAAACGGTCATGGGGTTATTTGATCGAGTTAGTCGAGTGGTTCGGGCCAACCTGAACGCAGCGGTAAGTTCAGCCGAAGATCCAGAGAAAATTCTGGAGCAGGCCATTATTGACATGCAGGAAGACCTGGTGCAGATGCGCCAGGCGGTTGCCAACGCTATTGCCAGCCAAAAGCGGGTACAGCAGCAGTATGAGCGCGCGCAAACAGAGGCCAACAGCTGGCAGCAGCGGGCTCAACTGGCGCTGCAAAAGGGCGATGAGACCCTAGCAAGAGAAGCGCTGGTGCGGCGGAAAACTCAGTCTGAGACAGCTGCCGCATTAAAAGGTCAGCTAGATCAGCAGGCGGGTACAGTCGATCAGCTCAAGCGCAACCTGATTGCCTTAGAGAGCAAGATCTCCGAGGCCAAGACCAAGAAAGACATGCTCAAGGCCCGCGCCAGCGCTGCCAAAGCCAACGAGCAGCTGCAAAACACGATGGGCCGCATGAGCACCACAAGTGCAATCGGGGCCTTTGAGCGCATGGAAGAAAAGGTTCTGCAGATTGAGGCCCAGTCGCAGGCGGCAGCAGAACTGGCCGGAGCCGATTTAGAAAGCCAGTTTGCTGCACTAGAAGCCGGTGGCGACGTTGATCTTGAGCTAGAGGCCATGAAGGCCCAGTTGGCAGGCGGTTCTGTCGGTCAGGCCTCGCTGCCTGCCGGTGAAGAATCGGTCGCGGCCCCTCAGCAAAATGAAGCCGTAGACAAGGAATTAGAGGAGCTAAAGTCTCAGCTAGATCAGCTGTAGGGCAATCAAGTTTCTCAAATCTTTGCCCAACAGACTTTAGGCATCCCCAGGTCCATGAACCTGGGGATTTTTATAGAAATGTAGACAGCCTTAGAAGCGGCGGCTGTACCGATCAGGTTGCCCAGTAGGGGCACATCAGAGGCAGAGGAGCCTGCACTGGACGCGGCTATAGGGCATTTTGCCAGAAGGGCGGGAGGCGAGCGTGCAGAATATCTCTGCAAATAATGCACTCAGTAACGCGTTTAGAGATCGCTGCACTTGCTATAAGAGAATCAGGTACGTTGAGAGGTTGGGCTATGCAGATTGCTAAACGGATGGAGCCGCTTCAAGCCAATGTTTTCGCCGATATGGATCGGGCCAAGACGCAGGCGATCGCAAATGGTCAGCAGGTCATTGACCTCTCTCTAGGATCCTCTGATCTGCCAACTCCTCAGCACGTACTAGATGCGATCGCAACTGCCCTGCCCGACCCTCAAAGCCACGGCTACTGCCTCTTTTCCGGCACTCAGGCCTTTCGGCAGGCTGCCGCTGACTGGTACACCCGCAAATTCGGCGTAGCTGTCGATCCTGAAACGGAAGTGCTGCTGCTGGTTGGGTCGCAGGAAGGAACGGCCCACCTGCCCCTGGCCCTGCTCAACCCAGGCGACTTTGCCCTGCTGATGGACCCAGGCTACCCCTCCCATGCTGGCGGCGTATACCTGGCCAGCGGTCAGATTTACCCGATGCCCCTGCGGGCAGAAGACGGCTTTTTGCCCCGCTTTGACGAGATCCCATCGGCGGTGCTGGAGCAGTCTCGACTGATGGTCTTGAGCTACCCGCACAACCCTACTACTGCCTCAGCGCCGCTAAGCTTCTGGCAAGAAGCCGTGGCCTTTTGCCAAAAGCACGACCTGGTGCTGGCCCACGATTTTCCCTACGCTGATGTCACCTTCACCGGCAAGCCTGCTGTCTCAGTGCTCCAGGCCGACCCAGATAAGACGGTTTCAATTGAGTTCTTCTCGATGTCCAAATCCTACAACATGGGAGGATTTCGCATCGGTTACGCCATCGGCAACCCGAGCATCATCAAGGCATTGCGGCAGGTCAAGGCCAACGTAGACTTCAACCAGTATCGGGGCATCCAGCGGGGTGCGATCGCAGCCCTCAACGGCCCCCAAGACTGCGTGCAGCAGACCGTCAACACCTTCCGTCAACGCCGCGACGCCTGTGCTCAGGCAATGCAGAAAATTGGCTGGAGGAACGTGAATATTCCCGAAGCCACGATGTATATTTGGGCAAAACTACCCGAACCTTGGGCCCAAGACTCGATTGATTTCTGCACCCGCCTGGTGCAGGCAACGGGCGTGGCAATGGCTCCCGGTCGAGGGTTTGGTAAGGCCGGAGAGGGCTACGTCCGCATTGCCCTGGTTCACCCGCCTGAGGTGTTAGCAGCTGCGATTGAAAAAGTTGCCCAATTCCTGAATCCTAAGGGATAATATGCCCTTCCCCGGAACCTAGCCTTGATAGAATCCCAACCTCCCTCTCCCATACCCTCGCAAAACCGAATCCTGCTGGTGGAGGACGACTACGCCAGCCGGACATTTTTCTCGGAATATTTGCGCTACTGCGGTTACCAGGTTCTGGCTTTGTCAGAGGGGCTTAATCTATTCCTGCACCTTAAGGAATTTCAGCCCCATGTCCTGGTAGTTGACCTGTGTCTGCCCGAGGTTGATGGATTTACGCTGATTCAGCAGATTCGGCTAGATCAGGACTGGCAGCACTTGCCCATCGTCGTAGTATCAGGGTACGCCTTCGATGCCGACCGCGAAAGAGCAGAGGCTTTAGGCATCCAGGCGTACCTGATCAAGCCTGTTCGACTACAGGAACTGGTTCAGTCGGTTGCTAAATTTTGTGCCCTATAGCGTTGAACCAGATGAATCTCCAGGTTCCTCCTCCGATAAGAACTTTTCTACATCACGGGTCAGTGCCTGAACAGAATGGCCAATATCAGCTAAGGAGACTTCTAGCCGAGACGACGCCATCATGGCTGACTGCAGCTGGTTCAAAATCACTCTGACCTGCTCTCGATACCGATCTTCAAATTCTCGCTTATCCATGAAATTTGATAACCAACAATGACGATAAGGAACTACAGTAAAAAAAGATACTTTAGCTCCCCATTCGATTCCGCTAAAAAGTGACTTACTCAGGTAATCTTCGCACAATAGGTT
>JACVRP010000148.1 GCA_014534385.1 Cyanobacteria bacterium Co-bin13 | reverse complement strand
AACCTCAACAATATTTTGGGTGAGGTCATTGCTCAGCACAAGCTCAAACAGTTCCGCACGGCCGAAACTGAGAAATATGCTCACGTCACCTATTTCTTCAACGGTGGGTTAGAAGAGCCCCTCCCCGGAGAGGATCGGGAGCTGATCCCTAGCCCAATGGTGGCCACTTATGATCGGGCTCCTGCCATGTCGGCCAAAGCCGTTACAGACACGGCTATTAGGGCTTTTGAGCGAGGCATCTACTCCCTGGTGGTGATCAACTACGCCAACCCTGACATGGTTGGGCACACAGGCAAGATAGACGCTACGGTAACCGCTCTAGAAACAGTCGATACAGAACTGGGCAGACTCATAGCAGCTACCACCAAAGCCGGAGGCACGGCCATCATCATTGCTGACCACGGCAATGCGGAGTATATGCGAGACGAAAACGGCAAGCCTTGGACAGCTCATACAACCAATCCAGTGCCTTTTATTCTGGTTGAGGGTGAAAGGCTAAAAGTCCCTGGCTATGGCGGCGAAGCTTTGCTGCGCTCCGACGGACGGTTAGCAGACATTGCGCCTACGATTCTCCAAATCTTGGGCCTCCCCCAACCGCCCGAGATGACCGGACGATCCATGCTTGCGCCTACGGAGTTAGACGTTCGCCCAAACCGGACTCCTATTCGCGTCTCTCTATAGGTCTCGAGGCAGACGCCGTCTAAGCTATGATAGGGATCTTGATCTGGGTCTCCTCCAGATCACCAACGTTTCATGAGCTGCTAATTCTTTAACGACTATGGCGCTGACAACAATCTTGCAGATTATTTGGGTCACTTCGGCAGTTGGATTGACCGTGCTGGTGCTTCTCCATAGTCCTAAAGGAGATGGCCTAGGTTCTCTCGGCGGGCAAGCTCAGCTTTTTACCAGTACAAAGAGTGCTGAGACTACCCTTAACCGCGTAACCTGGACTCTCACAGTACTGTTTATGGGGTTAACGGTCATTCTTAGTGCAGGCTGGTTAAACGCCGCTCCGCCAGCGGGCTAAGCTGTTATACCCACGCCTGGTCACTCTAGCCCTAATTTTTACTTCTACTTCAAAGGCCACCTCCATAAACAGAGGTGGCCTTTGAGGTATAGCGATAGCCACTGGTGTTAGGACGGGGTGCAGGGGTGGAACCCCTGGCTGGGGGCTGCGCCCCCGCACCCCCAAAAAATCGGATGTTCTAAGCTATGTGGCGACAGCTATAGGAAGAAAACCAGAGTAGTCTTTTGTGGGGATCACCAATCTCCGGACAACACCTCTATAGTTTCTCCCCCAGTCGTAACAACCACTAAAGGCAGTGCGGCAGAGCTTTCCTGGCGGTCGAACTGAATAAGCTGAAGTCCGCTACCGCTGGGCTCAACCGTCAGCAGATAGCGCCCCTCTGACCACTGCAAATCCACGGCTTGATGATTGATCAGCCAAACTTCAGCCCGATCCCCATTGTTGATTTGCTCCGGCTGACTGCCGTCATAACAGCTCCAAATATCATCTAGAGCTGTCCATACCCCAGATAAGTAGATGGGCTCCGTTCGGGCACTGAGACCGTAGGTGGTAAAGGAGAAGACCTGATGGCTCCAAAAATCCTGCAGCAGGCTCTTTAAAGGTTCACTTTCAATAGCGCTGCCGTACCGGGGCATTTCCTGCAGCTCTTTCAGGTGAGCGGTCTCCGGGGATCGCTGCCAACCTGGCAGGTCAGCACAAACTTCAAAGGCAGCATCGGGTTCTGCTGCCGCTGCTGGCAACTGTGTCAGGCGAGCCGGTGAACTTGAGGGCTCTGGCGTGGAAAAGGTCGGGTTTTGGTGGGCAACTTCCCCAACTAATAGAGATTGGGGACAGGCTGTCAAACTGAGGGCGCTGACAGCGGTTAAAAGTCCAGATAGAAGTAGATGATACAAAGGCTTACCCATGGGTCTTGCCGGGGAACATGAGGTCAGCAGATTAAATAACGGCAGCCCGTCGAGCAGGCAACCTTTTGGTAGGAACGATTTAACAGGAACATAAGGGAGGGCAAAACTACCCAGTAAATTCCTAGGAGCACTACCCGCAGGCGGCCCATGGAATTTTGAAAGATAGCAGCTGCCCTAAAATTGCCAGCGAGATTATCACAATACCGATGGATCTTGCCCATCCCTTGTGGCACCTCGTAGCGGCATCCCATTGAGATAGGATCTCAGGGTGCGATCGCAATTAGCTCACCTGTGGGCAGTAAGGAGCAGTGAAGCAAGCAAGGTTCATGCTGTCCTCAGCGCTTGCAGGATTTTGAGGGAGGATCTGGTTAGAGATAGCCTTCCCTTTTGAGAAGACCAATCATCCCTAAGAGTTCCTGCCAATAGCTACACTTTTTGCCAAAGCGAGCAAGCCCTAGAGGGAATAAAAGGCTGCTCAACACAACCCGCTATAAACGCTACCGGCCATAGCTGCGCGATTCCGGGAATTAGCCAACGAATATCCAAAGGATATTCAGAATTGGAGAAAACCGACGCTAGCTGCAGAAGAACTTATGTACGCAGCTAATACAAGGCCAAAGTAGAGTTTTAGGAGAATTTTTCAGACAGTCTTTACTGCTCCAAAAGCTTACATATAGCTTAGCGTGTTAGCTCTCAAAGAGACTCAGCCATTTTACGAGAATTCGTTCCCTTGAATAAAATTTAATGCTGTTTTCAACAAAACTAAGGCCTTTATCCCCTAGCTAAGTCTGAGCTGCCTCTGGCAGAATCAGCATCGCATCGCCAAATGAATAGAACCGATAGTCTTGCTCAATCGCTGTTTGATATAGCTCCAACAGTCGATCCCGACCAATCAGCGCACTGACCAGCATCAAGAGACTTGATCCCGGCAGGTGAAAGTTCGTGATCAGCCCATCTAGGACTTGCCAGCGGTAGCCCGGATAAATGAAGAGGTTAGTTTTTCCTCGTAGGGGCAGGAGCTGTCCTGTTTGAGCTGCGCCTTCCAAAGCCCGCGTGACTGTCGTCCCCACCGCAATTACGCGGCCACCTTGAGCTTTTACCTGCTGAATCTTTTCCACTGTCTCAGGCGGTACCTCTACCCACTCGCTGTGCATCGTGTGGGTCGTAATGTCTTTGACCTCCACCGGCCGGAAAGTGCCGACCCCAACATGGAGCGTAATAAAAGCCTGGTCAATGCCCTGCGAGGCTAAGCGGGCCAACAGATCCTCTGTGAAGTGGAGCCCAGCCGTGGGAGCCGCTACGGCCCCAGCGGCTTGAGCATAGACCGTTTGATACTGTTCTGGAGCTGCCTGACTCTGGGTGATGTAGGGCGGCAGAGGTACCTGCCCCAGGCGATCAATGACGCTGTCGAAAGGCTCTCCCGAGGGCACCTCGAACTCTAAAATCCGGCCGCTGGTCTCGGGATCGGTTTCGATTACCTGGGCTACCAGCTCAGGGCTGTGCCAGTCTGGGCCAAAGTAGATCGTGGCACCAGGCTTGAGCCGACGCCCAGGCCGCACCAGGGCCGACCACCGCTGAGGCGCTTGCTCCTCCAGCAGCAGAATCTCAACTGGGCTAGAGCCATTGGCCTTACGGCCATAGAGTCGGGCAGGGAGGACGCGGGTATTGTTGAGCACCAGCAAATCTCCCGGCTGCAGCAGCTCCGGCAGATCTCGAAAGATCCGATGCTGACAGGTGGTGGGGGAATCTATTACCAGCAGCCGGGAGTGATCCCTGGGCGTTGCCGGGTTTTGGGCTATTTTTTCAGGCGGCAGATAATATTCGTATCCCGTCAGGGAATAGTCGTCCTGGGAAGAAAGTTTAGAGGCGCTACCCAGAGAGGGTGGGGGGGAGTCATCTAACCCCTGAACAAAAGCCTGAGTAGGACTTTGAGGGTCGCTTTCGGGATGATTTAATCCGCCCATTGCCACTTTTATCCTTAGAAATAGGGAGATACCCCCAGACCAGAACGGGGACTTCTCCCCTAACCAAAGGCCTGATGACCTACGACAATAGAAACTGTAGCACCCACCGGAAGTTAGATGATGGAATATACCTATTACCTCGCAAACGCCAGCCTGACCCTTCGGGTGGTCGAGCATCTTCTGGGTACGCCACGGCTTCCACTCGACTTCATGACGGTTATTCACCAAATCGACGGGTGGGTCATTCGCATCAAGCTGCACGATGTCGTTGATGCCTGCGATGCCGAAGACTTTAGGGCTTTCCTCAACGAGCTAGGCATTTCTCATGATCCCGGCATTCGGGTGCGGATGGCTCTATGGGGTCTAGAAACGGGCCAATCCCCAGTGGATGTTATGCGCCGCTACCAGGTTGCTATTGTTTCCCACGGCAAGCCCGATCGCGATGAAATCGAAGCGTTTCGCCGCCAGTTTGTTATGGGGTTGGGCTACTGCCCCGAAACCCTAGCCTAAGCAATTCCGGCCCAGGGTTTGAGGCAGAAAAGCGATCGCACTAAGTCGATTTAAAGCCTGGGCAACCCATTAAAAAGTACACCTGAAAAGCAGAAACCAAGGACAGGCATGGCCTGTCCTTTTTTGTTTCATCAAGCTGCAGAAAGCCCAGCCAAGCGGACCTGCTAATCCTTATTAGGACAGACCCCCTGGATAGGATGGGGCATCCCCGTTGCTGACAATGGCCTTCATGCCCTCTAGAGCCGCTGGAATGCTGCGGGGATCCATAAACATTACTTTGCTGCTGTCGCTGCTGCCGATCTTCAGCCCCATCTCTAGATAGCCTTGGGCCACCAGAAACTGCAGCGCCTGGGCAGCAGTGGGATCGCTGTGAAGGGTCTTGCTGATGACCTGCATCGCCTCTGAGGTAGCTTGAGCCCGCAAGACCTGCTCTTGCCGATGGGCTTGGGCTCTCATGACGATTGCCTTTTGTTCGGCTTCGGCATCTAAAATCAGGGCTTTTTGTCGGGCTTCGGCCGCCAGAACCTGAGACTCGGCCTGACCGCGAGCGGAGTTGACAGCAGCTTCACGCTCTCCTTCGGAGGTCAGGACGGCTGCTCGCTTGCGTCGTTCGGCCGCCATCTGCAGCTCCATAGACTCCTGAACTGCCTTGGAGGGGACGATGTCGCGCAGCTCTACTCGGGTGACCTTAACTCCCCAGGGATCGGTCGAAATGTCCAGCTCCCGCAGGAGAAGTTCGTTGATCTCCGAGCGCGCGGTGAAGGTTTCGTCTAGCTCCAGCTTGCCCATTTCAGCGCGGACCTGGGTGAGCACTAGGTTGACCATGGCCGACTGTAGGTTCTCGACCTTGTAGTAAGCCTTTTCTAGGTCCACAATGCGCCAGTAAACAACCGCATCAACGGTAATAGAAACGTTGTCGCGAGTGATGCACTGCTGCGGCGGAATGTCTAGCACCCGCTCCCGCACAGTCTGCTTGGAGACCACGCGATCGATAAAGGGAACGGTAAAGTTGAGGCCGGGGGTGAGCTTTTTGCCGGTGTACTTGCCTAGGGTCTCAACTAGGGCTTCGTCACTCTGGTTGACAATTTTGACTGAGTTGGCAGCCACTGAGCCACCAAGCACAAGCGCAACCAACAGACCAAACAAATCTCCCATTGATTTACTCCTGTCTAACGGGAAGAAAAAAGGTAGCGTGGGCACTCAAAGTAGAGAATTGCTGCTGCCCCAGGGGCGCAATCAGGACTGAATTGCGTTTTCGGGCATGACAAACAGGGTGTTGCCCCGCCGCCTCACAACCATGACCATTTGGTTCGGTGCGATCGCAACCGTCTCATCCTCACAGCGGGCCTGCCAGGAATTGCCCTCGTACAGCACCCGCCCCACCTCACCGGGGAGAATCTCTGTCAGGGTGCGAGCTTCGGTCGCCTCTGCCAGAATGTAGGGCGTCCGCTTGGGCACAAAATACCGCAGGGAAAAGATAAAGATCAGGGAAAACACCATCCAGATCCCAACCTGGAGACTAAACTGGGGCACCAGCGGGCTCAGCAAAGCCACGATAAAAGCGCTAATGCCCAGGGTAGATTCTACGAAGGCGGTGGGGATCAGCAGCTCCATCAGGCAGAGTGCGGTGCCCACAATAAGCCAAAACAGGGCGGGGGTGATAGGAAGCATGGCGGATGCGATCGCGCATTTAGAAAGGAACTACACAGGCTGGATCGACAATTCCGTAGGAAGCAGAGACTCTGTAGGGAGGATGCCCCACGGGGATACCGATATCCACTACGATTAATCTATCTTCAGGGTGGGGAAGACAAGCCCTGATCCTGATTGTCTTAAGGCAACACCAGGGGTTTGAAGGTAACTATGAATCGTCCCGAACGCTTACCCTCCCGGTACAAGCCCTACCTCTGGGTTTTGGGTGAAGGAATCGAGACGCTTCCCGTCAATGAACTGGTCGGCCAGCGCTTTCGGGTGGTGGGGCCTCACATTTGGCTCGATACTCAGCCCGATCAGCGTCCACCTGCGCCGGACGTGCTGCCGCCGCGAGCGATTCCCTACCTCAAAGCCCATCCCTACCGGCTACACGTCCCCGGCGTATACGGTGTTTTAGAAGGTTCCGGCATTTCGCCTATCGTTCTATTGGACAACAGCCCCATTCATCCCCAGTCGGGTGATCTGCTGCCGTCTCTCGAAACCGCCTGGACAGGAGCCAGTGCCGTTCGTCAAGTTCACTGGCTCTGGCAAATTTGGGAGCTGTGGCCTGTTTTATCGGAGTTAGGTGTCGCCAGCAGCCTGCTAGCAGGAGACAACATTCGGGTTGAGGGCTGGCGGATTCGGCTGCAGGAGCTGCTGAGCCATCAGCCGCAGCCAGATTCAATCAGGGCCTTAGCTGAGGTGTGGTATCCCTTAGCCCAGGCAGCCCATCCTACTATCGTAGATCCGCTGACCGAATTTGTAGAAAGCGTGCACAGTCAGGGCAGCGAAGACGGCGGCGGGGTCTGGCTAGAGCCGGCAACAGCTCGCTTAAACCAGATCCTCTTAGCCCAGGCTGCTCGGGTATCGGTGCGGGTTTCCCTGGCTGGAGCCACCAGCGCTGGGCCTACCCAGCCCCGCAATGAAGACACCTGTTTCCCCAATGGGGTATACCTGCCTGCGGTGGACGATGGGGCTCCCTGTCTGGGCATTGTCTGCGACGGGGTGGGCGGCCATGACGGGGGTGAAGTCGCCAGCCAGCTGGCAGTACAGTCGCTGCAGCTGCAGCTGCGGGCCTTACTGACAGAGGCTCAAGAGGAATCGCAGGTGCTGCCGCCCACGGTGATCAAGCAGCAGATTGAGGCCGTCATTCGCATCGTGAATGACGTGATCAATCATCAAAACGACAACCAGAGCCGGGCCGAGCGCCAGCGCATGGGCACGACGCTAGCCATGGCGGTGGTGGTACCCCAACGCATCCAGACTGAGCAGGGCTGGATGCGGGTTGATGAACTTTACATTGCCCACGTGGGCGACAGCCGGGCCTACTGGATCACCCCCGACTACTGCCATCTGCTGACGGTAGACCACGATATTGCCGGACGCGAGGTGATTGCCGGGCGGCAGCTGTGGCCCATTGCCCAGGAGCGTCCCGATGCCGGTGCCCTAACTCAGGCCGTGGGTACCCGCAGCACAGACTACCTGCACCCCTTCATTCAGCGGTTTATTGTCGATGAGGCTGGAGTTTTGCTCCTGTGCTCCGACGGACTGAGCGACAATCACCGGGTTGAGGATGCCTGGGCTAACTACATTGGCCTGATCGTCAAAGACATTGTCTCGCTAGAGTCTGCCGTGGCCTCGTGGATTGAGCTGGCCAACCAAAAGAATGGGCATGACAATACCGCCGTAGTGCTAATGCACTTCAAGGCCACAGCCAAAACTCCAGTTGCCCTGTCGACCGAGGTGGCGGACCGGCCTGAGGGGCCTCAAACCGAGCTAACGGCAGCCTCGCGCGCCTTGCTATACGGCGAAACTCCAGCCGACTCAGAGGATAGCGCTGCCGCAGATCGAGCTGGGGCTCTAAAGTCTCGCACGATTGCCTGGTGGGTCTGGCTGCTGGCTGCGGTGGTAGTCGTGGCTGGGGCAGTCAGCCTGCTGGCGGTGCTGCGGCCCCCGGCTGATCCAGGCCCCGTCCCAGAACTTCCCAATCAAAGCGATCCCTAGGTGGCTGGAGCGATTAGGCCAGACCACAGACCTGATTGCGACCGGCACGCTTAGCCCGGTAAAGGCGCTCGTCAGCGAGTCGAATGAGGGTTTGAGGATTGCCCTGTTCAGTTGGCACCAGCGTGGCTACGCCTAGACTCAGCGTCACCAGATGATGCGCCGAGCTGTCGTGGGGAATGCTCAAATCCTGGATCCGCTGGCGAATTTT
>JACVRP010000017.1 GCA_014534385.1 Cyanobacteria bacterium Co-bin13 | reverse complement strand
CGATATCTACAGCCTGGGCATTTTGATGTTTCAGATGCTCACCGGCAAGCTGCCTCTACGGGCTAGCAACAATACCTTTGGCGGCTGGTATAAGGTTCATCAGCTGCAGATGCCCAAGCCCATCAGTGAGCTGGCACCGACTCTCAAGGTACCCAAGCTGCTGGAGGATCTGGTCATGGGCTGTTTAGAAAAGCAGCCTGAGAACCGGCCCCAGACGGTAGAAGACATTTTGCGATCGCTAGAGCCCTTAGAAGACCGATTCGTCACGGGCTTTCGGATCGGTCAGCGCATTGGTGCCACGCTGTCGCGACTGCCGGTTACCCGCACCGTTGAGCCCAAAACGGAGCTGCAGGAGGACCAGCATTGTCGCCTGACCAGCTGGCCTAAGGGCAAGCCCACGGCGGAGATTGTTTTCCCCCATGCCCTGCCAATGAGCAGGGGGCCTCTGCCAACACTGTGGGCCATGATGCCTCGGCTTGAAATCGAGCGCCGGCTGATCAGCACCCGCTACAACACCTTTATCTGCACGCTCTCTCCGCATCCGATGGTGCTGTGGCTAACCGTTCTCTACAGCAGCAGCCATGGCCCTCGCTGGCTGCCCTGTTACCTGGACTTAAAGACGCCTGCCGGTCAAGAGATGATTGCTCTAATGGCGCAAAACGGGTACTACAAGCTGCTGCTGTTTGCCCTAGAAGATCCTCGTCGCTGTGCCCACGTGCTGACCTGCAAAGTCGCTACTCCGCAAAAAGCACTGCTGAAAGAGTGGACTCTGACGGCGCGATCGCAGCCTTCCCTCGGCGGCGCGAACATTAGCAAAGATCTTCTCCGCCATGAGCTCAATGAGAAGCTTAAGCCTAAGGTGCTGCGGCAGCTAGAGTCTATCTATGTAGATACAGGCTCTGATCTATCTGAATAGGCCTGGGTAGAAGGGCCAAGCAGCCGCCCTGGGCAGGCTTACGGCTACCGGGCTGAGGGATAGAACAGCAGCGGATGCCAGGAACGCCGCACTAGCTCTCGCGTTAAGCTGGGCACAGACCATTTGATCACGCCGCCTAGATTCCGTGAACAGGTTGCGATCGCACCAATGTCATGGACTTCAGCTGCAGCCAAAATCTCCTTTAGAGGGTCCCCCTCAACCACTGAGGTATTGACCACCAAATCCAGAGCGGCCAGATCCTTTTGAACCTGCTCCAGCTTAGTCTGGGCCGCCTGCTTGGGCTGGTCGCCCCGCAGTTCCCGGCGTACGCTTTCGTCGATTACCCAGAGGAATCGAATCCTCTCTAGGACCGAATTGGGGTTTGTCTGCACCTGCTGTTTAATCTGGTTCAGCAGATAGTCAGCCCCCGGACTGCCCTCATAGGGCACTAGCAGATAGCGAAAGAGGTGGCGACAGCGAAGATCCAGCTCTTCGGTAGTGTAGGTAGAAATAAGCTGGGGCCGCAAAATCAGCAGGGGTACCTCAGTCCGTTCAGCCATCTGCATCGTGGTGCTGCCAAAGAGCTTTTCCTCTAGCAGGGTGCGTGTTGGGGTTCCCAGGATAATGACATCAGACTTAGTTGCTTTAGCCAGTCGGAGAATATTGTCACTGGCTCGTCCAACCTGTACCTCAACCTTGACCTCTACCCCCTCGGGCACCTCACGCAGCAAATCGGTCAGCTGCTTGCGTTTAGCCTCGATCTGTTCAGGATTACTCCTGGGAATCTCCCGCTCTGTCGCAACCGACAAGTTGTGAAAGAAGACGAGTTGACGAAAGCCACCAGCAGCTAAGCTCGGCACAAATTGAGCCAGCCGGTAAACTCCGTCCGAAAAATCGGTGCAGATCAATGCCCTTTGAAACATGGTTTCTGGTTGAGTTACAACTGACAGTGCCTGACCTAACAGTAACATTCAAACCTTACCCACAGGCAGCCAGGCTTCTACACTGAACCAAGATAAAGGGTGACAGGGCTGATGCAATACTCCTGAGGGTTAGTTTCTCTTAGCCGTTTACAGGCTTGAGCCAAAATCTCGCCTGAGACGCAGGCTGTAGGAATAGCATAAAAAGCTGTAGCCGGTTAAGGTCAAAATTTGCTAAAGAGCAAATTTTTAGGCGCTCCAGTGTAGCGGAGGAGCAGAGAGCTAAAAGTTACGAGGTATGCAGAGGACCTTAACTGCACCAGGAGCGGGCGCTGACGGCGAGGCTCAAGCAAGGCTTTAAGCGGAAGGGTTTACTGCTTTGGCAACAGGCTGTCAAACCAACCGCAGGCCTACATACACTTTAAGAGGCGTAATCGACAGTCAGGCAGCTATGGACATTTACGTCGGCATCTACGTTAACGACCATTGAGCAGCAGTCAAAAAACAGGTAACCGTCAAAAAATAGCTGTACTAGCACGACGTTGGCGATCAGGTCAGAAAGTTGACGCCCCAGCATCCCCAGCTCTTTTCGGATGGAACTAAGCAAGAGAGGGAGGTCGTCTCCTTTGACCAGGTTCAGGCTGACCTAGGAGAGACAGCCATTATGCTTGAGGACTAGGGCCAATACCCCATTCATGCCGCAGGAAATGCTTGTACATAGTTTCCCGCATCATCATTTGCTCGTAGAGTTTGACGAGGAACTGCTGAGCTTGCTCTCGGCTCATCTTCTCCACCTGAGTTTCAAAGGAACGCAGGCTGAACTGTTGTTCCAAGGAGAGTTGCATCGGTTCGTTCATGGTTCTTCTCCAGTAATGAGAGACAACGGATAGCGTAGGAAAACAGACTTGAGTCTGAGACTGAACTGGCTGCTTGAGAGCAATGAGAGTGTTACTCTGCTGCAGCTATCCAATGTTTTAACAATTATAACAATCATTTGACAACTGCCCCTCGAACAATTTATTTGAGCGACAGTATACCAGTTCATCCCAAAGTCTGTTCCCTATTCCAGACATGTTTACATTTTTTTACAAATACCCAGTTGACAAAAGTGCCCAGGGTAACAAAAAAATGAAAATCCATCTTTAGTTCATACTTTGGGATGAGATGAACCTCGAGCCTTCCACCTGAGCCTACAGAGACCTTTCAGTGGAAGGAATTGAGTTCCCTTGAGCCGTTTTAGAACCCGTTGGGTAAAGCCAACCCAAGCAAACTGCTTGTGGGGTTCAAAATAGGCTCAAACGTCAGTTCAATTTCCGATATTTGAAAAATAACAGTCAGAAGAGGGCTTAGACATCGATCCGTAGCCCTAGGCAAACAGGACTGAAACTTCCCCGGGATCTCCCTCTGATGGCTTAAATGAGGTGCTTTATAGCCAGTATCTTAAGGATGAGCTTCTGGGTAATTTAGACAGAGCCCAGTAGGGTTGAGCCTGATACTGTCGGCTGAAGGGCGACGATTACAACCGTGATATTATCCCGGCCTCCCCGCTGCTTGGCTGAGTTGATCAGCGCTGTAGCAGCCGCTTCACAGGAACGAATAGATTTTAGGTGAGAGGCAATCAGATGGTCAGAGAGTTCTTCTGTCAGGCCGTCGCTGCACAACAGCAGGCGATCGCCTGGGTGAACCTCTAGGGGTTGAACCTCTAGCTGAGTTAAGTCTTCGCGGCCCAGACACTGCGACAGAACGTGTCTCCAGGGGTGATTGCGCGATTGGGTCTGGCTCAGCTCCCCCTCTCGAATTGCTCTGGCAATCCAGGTGTGGTCTTCGGTGATCTGGTCTAAATGGTGCCCTCGCAGCCGGTACAGGCGGGAGTCACCTACGTGGGCACACCAGGGCGAGTCATCCCCGTCGCGAAAGGTCAGCACCACGACGGTCGTGCCCATATCAGCTCGTTCAGGATGCCGTATTTGGTCATCTAAGATGGCCCGGTTGGCGCTTAGCAGCGCCTCCTTCAACAGGATGTCGGTGCCGGTGTCGTCGCTCCAGTGCTTTTCTAGATGGGTTTGAATGGCTTCTGTGGCAAGTCGGCTGGCTTCCTGTCCCCCCGCATGGCCCCCCATCCCGTCTGCCACAATGAAAAAGCGCCCAACAGAGTCTATACAGTAGGCATCCTGGTTGCTGGATCGAATCAGCCCCGGATCGGTCAGACCAGAGTAGTAGCGCTTGATCATGATATTGGCGGTGGAAAAGAGCTAGGGAAGGCGATCAGCCCGGTTAATTCGCAGGACTGTTCGGATAAAGGCAATGCCGGCAACTGCCGCCAATGCCCCTGCGATCGCAGCTACCCAAACAAACTCAGAAACCAGCAGCAGGGTCGCCGACAGGGTAAATGCCCCCACCAGAGTAGCGTAAGTATTAGCCATATTAACGCTGCTCACCCGCCGCAGCATCCGGTCGCTTTCAATGGAGCGCACCCGTACCCGAATATCGCCCCGCTCTAGCTTGTCTAGCGTATCTTCAATCCGCCGGGGCAAGCCTAGGGCACTGGTGCTGACCTGGGCCGCCTGACGGCTCAGCTCTCCTAGCAGGCTGTTGGTAGTTTCGCTTGAGTTTCCAGGGGCCATAATAAGCTGTGTGGCAAAGGGTTTAGCGGCTTCCATGAAGTTGAATTCGGGATCCAGCCCTTTCCCTACCCCTTCCAGGGTAGAAAAAGCCCGCATCACAAAGGTGAAGGTGGCCGGGAAGCGAAAGGGCTGATCGTATGCGATCGCATAGAGATCGTCGCTAATGGCATTCACGGACTGCTCTTCAAAGGGCCTATCCATGAGATTATCCAGAATATACTGGATAGATCGGCGAATTGGCCCCATATCTTCCATTTCTACCAACGCCCCCAAGTCAACCAAGGAGTTCATCACCTGGTCAGCGTTGCGTTGGGCTATCCCCATAAACGTGCCCATTAGCCGCTGTCGGGTCATGGGCTGCACCTGGCCCATCATGCCAAAGTCGTAAAAAATCAGCGCGCCGCTGGGGCTGACAGCGATATTGCCGGGGTGGGGATCAGCGTGGAAAAAACCATCGTTTAAGAGCTGATGCAGGTATGCCTGAGCTCCCAGCTGCGCCAGCCGCTTGCGGTCCAGCCCAGCCGCTTCTAGCGCATCATAGTGGCTGATCTTAATCCCGGGCAGATACTCCAGCGTTAATACTCGAGGTGAGGCCAGACGCCAAAATACGCGCGGCACCTTGACCCAATCTTCCAAGCGAAAGTTGCGGCGGAAGGTATCGGCATTGCGCCCTTCATTGAGGTAGTCAATCTCCAGCCACAGGATTCGGCAACATTCATCGTAGATA
Organism: Cyanobacteria bacterium Co-bin13; assembly: GCA_014534385.1. GTDB lineage: Bacteria > Cyanobacteriota > Cyanobacteriia > Phormidesmidales > Phormidesmidaceae > JACVSF01. The sequence goes on along the minus strand of JACVRP010000017.1, from coordinate 13,511 downwards.
CCCAACCAGTCTCGGCCCCGACCCCACTCAGGGTGACTTTGGAAATAGCGGGCAATTCCCTTAAGAATAGAGAGGTCAATTTCAAACAAAGACTTTAAGCCAGGCCGCTGCACTTTGACGACGACCTCTTCCCCAGAGTGCAGCTGAGCCCGATGCACCTGCCCCAGGCTAGCTGCCGCCAGCGGAATGGGGTCAAAGGTGCGATACAGCTCGTGAATTGGCTTACCCAGCTCAGCCTCAATAATCTCTCGGGCCTGCTCATAGCTAAACGCAGGCACCCGGTCTTGAAGCTTAGACAGCTCCTCGACATACTCGGTGGGGAAAATGTCGGCTCGGGTCGAAAATAGCTGACCGACCTTGATAAAAGTTGGCCCCAAATCCAGCAGAGTTTCCCGGATCCACACCGCCTGACGACGACGGCGGGCCATCTGCTTTTCGGGAGACATGGCTCCGCTGTAGCTCCAGGGCTTGTTGTAGAGCCAGCGGGAGCCTAGCAGCTTCAGCACAAAGCTCCAGATGTCAACAAACCGGCGGCTGCGAGAGTAGCGACCCCGGTTCCAGCGATAGGCGTTTTGGCTAAAAGGAGTCTCTTTGTCGGCTGACGCTTCAAGGAGAGGATAGGGGGTCGGGGAAGAGGCGTGGGCCGGTTCCGAAAACTCAGACTGTTGAATGGTTCCTCCTGCAGCGGAACCATTCAACTCCTCTAGTGGCACAGGTGAGGGAGCTGAAGATTCTGATACGGGCTCTTTGGAAACGGCAGACACTCAAACTCCTCAATCAGCAAACTGCGGCATAGGACAACAAGGCACAGAGCTACCCTTTACAAGGATGCCCGATACTGTTGCAGGGCTACTCTAACTTGGGCAATTTCTGCTCTCAACAGATCAATTGTCTGCTGCAAATCTTGGGCTTGTCCATCTCCAACAACGGTCGTCGACGTGCCTGCGGTTTCTTGCGCTGCCGCTGCCTCCGCCTGCTGAGCCCGGGCCAAGACCTCTTCAGTGAACTGGCGCAGATTTTCCCGCTGTTCTGCATCAAACTTGCCCAGAGAACTCAGGGCATTGGTCATCAGCCGTTCTACCTGGTCGCCAGCTGCTTCCGCCAAGGCTCGACCGATGAAAAAGGCATGTAACATCGGGTTGCTCATAAAAAAAGCTTAATAGACCTATCTTGAGAGAATTATAGCGCTCCTGTCCAGTGCCTTTTGATAGAGGCAGCCGGGCTTAGGGGCTAGTTATGGGAGCCGGGGCGGCTACGGCAGAGCCGGGGCTGTGGGAGAAGCTGGGAGCCGGATTGGCGGGAGAAGTTTTTTCGATCATTGGAGCATTGGGTGTGGACAGGGGGGATGGGGGGGCAATTGGGCTGGGAACTTCCCTAGGCACAGGCAGCTCGGAGGGAGGGGCAACCGGCGACAGAGGGTCGGCCATACTGGGCGGTTCAGCAGACGGCCTGGGCTCCTCTGGGGCCACGGCTTCGCTACTGGGGTTACTCTCCCAGGGCTCGGAGGGTGCAGTGTATTCCTCCTGGACCAGAGGGGCCGCACGGCGGGCTGGCGCTTGCTCAAGCGGCCTTTCCACCGGTTCTGTAGCGGGCAGTTCTCTGCGAGGGGCATCGCTAGATCGCTCCCTGGGCACCGAATCATCGGGCAGATAGGGCGTATCAAACTCTGCCACCGGGTCATCGCCGCCCCAATCTGGTAGGGGTGGAAAAGCCTGTTCTGGGTTGAGGCGGGAGCCGTTGGGGGCGGCTGGAGCGCGAAGCCGCAGAGACAGGCCAAAGCCTAATCCAGCGACGCTAGCCACTAGACTCGTCAAGGCGAGCCCGGCTGGCAGGGTAAACCAGAAGGGCTGCCGCTTAGGGGGATTCGACGCAGCCGCCTGGGGTTTGGCGGTTGGTGGGTCAGAAGAAGCAGAAACTGGGCTGATTTGATCGACAAAAGCACCATCAGGAATCGGGGGCGCAGCAGCGATCGAAGCTGGGTTGGGAACAGCCACCGCTGTTGGGACTGGTTCTACAGCCTCAGATGGAACCGCTGCGGGGGTTTCCGCTAGCGCTGCGTTAGCGCTGGGGGCAGCAGACGCGTTAACAGTCAACGGACCCTGAACTGAGCCGTGGGCTGGTTCCGATAGCTTTAGCGCAACTGTCTGCTCGTCTGGTTTGGGGGGCAGCTGGGGCAGAAGATCCATCCAGGTAGCCAGAGAAAGTCCGATCTCAAAATTTTGGTGGGGGGGCTGGTTGGCGGCTAGACCCTGCTCTACAGCTGCCTCAAACCCGAGGGGCAGCCCCGGACGCCGATGGCGCAGGTGAACGGTCGGAGCCTGAACCGATTCTGCCCGCTCGCCGGTCAGCAGAAAAAACAGGAGTCGGGCCAGCTGGGCCACCATCTCCTGCTCTGGAGCGGCTGTTTCGGAGTCGGGTGGTGGAAAGCCAAAGCCGGTCAACAGCAAACGCCGCTGCCGCAGCCAAATCTGGTCGGGAGCCAAGACCAGCCCAGCCCAACCCAGCGGGCGCAGAGCCTTTAAGGTTTGCTCAAGCTGCTGTAACACCTGCAGGGCTGCCTGAGCAGACAGGGGAGCTTTGGGGGTAATGCGGGCGGTTAGAGGTTGACCAATGGCAGCCTCCATCACCAGGTAAAAAACACCCTCTTCTTCAAAACCGGTTAGGGGCTGAACGATGTGGGGATGGTTGAGGGCGTTAACCTGCTCAAGATAGCTCTGAAACTGCGATCGCACTTCCGGATCAGGGATTTGATCGGGTCGCCGCGCTCCCAGAATCTTGATCTGCTGGATCTGGCCTGTCCTTACCTGGGTCGCCAGGTAGGTCGGGCCCAGGGAGTCCTCAAAACAGAAGGCGTCGATCACGTAGCTGCCGTTTTGTAAGGCGGTGCCAACCGGAAGGGTCATAGGGTAGGCTCGGTGCGATCGCACACGACTATTTATTCCTGCCCACTTTATCCTGTCCCAGCCGGTTCTGGCAGGATTATCTTTGACCCCAGACAAACGTTCTCAAAAAAACCGTCCCCAGATAACTTATGCGCTAAACCCCCTTCATCCCAGAGAGGGTCAATCTGGGGGGTAGTGAGCCGCTAGAAAAGCCTCTGCTTCGGCTGGGGTTTGGATCTGCCCATCGAGAGTGGCGTTGAGCAGCGTGTCTAGAATTTCTCGGAAACGAGGTCCGGGGCGGTAACCCAGGGCCTTTAGGTGATTGCCATTGAGCGGTGGTTTAACCTTTGACCACTGAGTCAGGTAACGCCAAACCAGCTGCCCCAGGGGCCGAGGATGGCGGGCACTGACCAGCAGCAGCGTGGCTAAATCGGCCTCCCGCAGCTGCTGCACCACCTGGCTAGGCGGCAGATCGGTAGAGAGCGCCTGCAGCCACGCCTGCTCCTGAGCTGCTAGCGTGCCGAGCCGCTGCTGGCTGGCCAGGGGCAGCTGTAGATGTTCGGCTACAGTCCCTCGGTCTGGCGGCGGCACCGCTGCCAGCAGCACCTGGAGCCGCAGCTCCCAGGGCCGCATCTGCAGCGCCAGGTCAAAATGCTCAATCCATCTGGTCAGGCGGCGAAGTTGGTGCCAGAGGGGGGCGTCCATCACCAGGTCTGGGTGCAGGCACTGAAGCGCGCCTAGCCGCTCCAGCCAGTGCAGCGCTGGCTGCCAATAGTCGGCCTCTAAGATGTACTCCAGCTCATTTCGCAGACGGGCCTGGAGGGCAGGCACCTGGGCCACCTGGCGCTGCATTTGAGTATAGATACCGCTCTCTAGAGCATGTTGAATGTAGCTCTCAGTTTGGGAGTCGAGGGCAAATCCGAGACGCACCGCAAACCGCACTGCCCGGTAGATGCGAGTCGGATCTTCGATGAAGCTGTTGGCATGGAGCACGCGCACCCGCCCCTCGCACAGGTCGATGAGCCCGCCAAAAAAGTCTAGAAGCGTCCCTGTTCCTGGCCTGGTCAGGCGGATAGCCATGGCATTGATGGTAAAGTCCCGCCGGTAGAGATCCTGCCGGATGGAGCTGGCCTCGACTTCGGGGTTGGCCGCCGGATAGGGGTAAAACTCGGTGCGGGCGGTAGCAACATCGACCATGAGGCCAGCCAAGTCGTTAGGGCTATCCTTATGCCAGACCAGGGCCGCTGTTTGAAACCGACCGTAGACCTGCAGCTCTACCGCCGGATAGGATGCCTTGATTGCTTCTGCCAGAGCCACCCCAGCACCCACCTGAGCAGACTGGTAGTAGCCATCTACCACCAGGTCGAGATCCTTTAGCTCAACCGTTTGAGAGGTTGGTATCCGCAGCAGATCTCGCACGGCTCCCCCTACCAAGTACAGGTGCCAGCCCTGAGCTTGGGCCGCCTCGGCCATCTGCTGCAAGACGTCCCAAAGGCCTGGTTTAAGCGCCTGCTGCAGCCGCCTCGTTAGCATGTCTGGCGGCGGGAGTCGAGTCGGCAAGGGCGGTCGGTGAGGAACTTCTTCGTCTTCGTCGGCGTAAATCCCCTGCTGGTCTTGGTGCAGCTGTCGCAGCACATCGGTGCGGGTAACAATGCCAATCAGGTTTTCCCCGTCCAATACCGGCAGGCGGCCAATGTCATAGGTCACCATCAGCTGCTCGATCTGGGGCAGGGGGGTGTCGGGATGAATAGTCTTGGGCTCAATGGTCATATAGCCCTTGACTGGGGCATGGCTGAAGCCGTGGTGCAGCGCCAGGTCAATATCGCGGCGAGAAATAATCCCTACCAACTCGTCCTGGGCATTGACGACCGAGAGCCCCGAGTGACCATAGCGCAGCAGAATGCGCTGGGCCTCTTGGATCGTTGTGCCAGGCCGGATGGTTCGCACTGGGGAAGACATCAGCTCTCGGGCAGTGGGAGGATGGGGAACTTGCGATCGCACCTGCGCCATCGCCTGCCCCATCACCGCCTGCGGATTGGGGGTAGTCAGGGTTACGGCGGCGGCAGTGGGATGGCCGCCCCCGCCCAGCGGCTGAAAAATTTCGTTGAAGTTGATGCCGTGACCGTTAGCCGAGGACGCTGCACGGCCCCGCACCCGCCCGATCAGCACCAGCTTGTCTTCCCCAGCGCTAAGCGACCCAGATTTAAGCGGATAGTGTGCCCCCAGCAGAAAACAGTCACTGTCGCTAAGAGACATCAGCCTCTCGGTCAAGTTCGACAGCCCAGGGACGTGGTTCTCTAGAGATAGCAGCACCGAGGCTAGCCTAAACCCTCGCTGGGTTTCAACCGTAAGCGATTCCATTGCCTCGGTAAGTAGAGCCTGCAGTGTGGGAGAAAGGCCAGGCTCAACAAATTCTGCGATCGCTCGCTGGCTAGCCCCCTGCGCCATCAGCCAGGCCAGGGCCAGGGCATCGCGGGCCGTCGCCTGCTCAAAGCTCAAAGAGCCAGTATCAACGTGAATGCCCAGGGCCATAACCGTTGCTTCGGCCCCCCTTAGGCTTACGTTTTTAGACTGGAGCTGTTCTACCACCAGAGTTGTCGCTGCTCCTACTGGCTCTACCACGCGGTGATCCGCCCGAATATCTCCAGTCGCTTGGGTGTGATGGTCGTATAGCGTAATCGGAATCGCCTGCTGCTCCGCCCAATCAATCCAGTCCGCTACTGGAGCGAAGCGATCGCGGTTTTGGGCATCAACGATGGTCAAGGATCGCACCTGGTCCAAATCCACCGCCCGCCGCTCAATCAAAGGATACTCATCGCGATGCAGGGCCAGAAACGTCTGTACCGTTGGGTGAGCGCCCCCTGACAGCACAATCCGGCTACCCGGCAGCAGACGAGTCACCCCCACCGCTGCCCCCAGGGTGTCGAAGTCAGCCGTTGTGTGGCAAAGCACCAGGTCCATTGATAATTTCTGTCAAAATTCTGTCAATTTTCAGCGTTCTGTCAATTTGAGTTGCCACCGGTTAGCCAGCCAGCAGATCCTTGAAGGGAGCGAACTCAAACTTGCTCTGGCCTCCTTCATCATAGGCGTAGACAGGCGTGCAGTTAGGCTCTACTAGGTGGATTTGGACTTTCGCAAGGGGACGGATTTCTGATAGCGTACTAGGCAGGAAAGTGATGAATGCCTCTCTAGGGAGTCGTCATTTCCCCCGATCCCTGCTGTGTTTGAGAGAGAATAACAATGCTGTTTCTGTTTCAGATCGCCCTGTTTGCTCTGGTTTTGCTGTCTTTCGCCCTGGTTGTGTACGTGCCAGTTGCCTATGCTTCTCCCCAAAACTGGGATCAGTCTAAGCGGCTAATCCTGCTAGGCTCTATCGTTTGGGGCGTGCTGGTGGTTGTCGTGGGCGGCTTGAATTATTTTGTGGTTTAGGTCTTAAAAGTTCTATGGCTGTTTTTGAAGGCACCTTCACCGCCGGAGAGCCGCTGCGGTTTGCTCTGGTGATTGGTCGATTCAACGATCTGGTGACCGGGAAGCTCCTGGAAGGGTGCCAGGACTGCCTGAAGCGCCACGGCGTCGATATTGACCCCTACGGCTCCCAGGTAGACTATGCCTGGGTTCCTGGCAGTTTTGAGATTCCCCTAGTGGCTCGTCAGCTGGCTTTGACTGGCCGCTACGACGCCATTGTCTGCCTGGGAGCCGTAATCCGGGGCAGTACGCCCCACTTTGACTACGTTTCGGCAGAAGTCTCTAAAGGCATTGCAGCGGCTGGCTTTCAGACAGGAGTCCCAATTATCTTTGGGGTATTGACCACGGACAATATGCAGCAGGCTTTGGAACGAGCCGGGATTAAGGGCAACCATGGCTGGGACTATGCTATGAGTGCACTGGAGATGGGCAGTCTAATGCGGCAGATCCGCAGATCAACTGGATCTGCTTCGCCCAACGGCCTGCCCAACGCCGGTCAAACGTTATCGGCTAATGTCTCGGGAGCACTAGCGCCTGGGGATCAAACTGCCGCTGCCCCTCAAGCCCAGTCCTCTGACTGATCCCCTAGATATAGGGGGGTGTTGACATTGGCACCGCTTTTTGCAACACTAAAAACAGTGAAAACTAACGATTAAGTTAGTAAATCCTGCGGGTATAGCTCAGTGGTAGAGCGTCACCTTGCCAAGGTGAATGTCGCGCGTTCGAATCGCGTTACCCGCTTTTGAGATGGACTAATTCTAAGCCACTCTTTATAGGACACCTTGAAGCTGATCGCCAGGCAGTAAGGCCCTGCGCGGGTACCTAGCCCAAAGCTGCAGGGATTTGTCTATCTGCCTGACCTCCACTGCCTACTGTGGTTCCGGGCTGCTAGAAGGCGGCTTCGAGAGCCGCACTGCCATTGCTTGAGCCTTGCTCCAGGGGCACGGGTGCGAAGCTCTGCTCGACAAAATTAGCAGGATTTGCGTGGTATTCCACTAGCAGAGCCTTCTCGTCTTCGGTCAGGTCAGGGAGGTCATCTTGCGCGATTTCTTGAAAGGTTTCTTCATCAAGGGCGATTTGATGCTCGGCCTCGGCCAAATCTCGGTGGGCTTCTTCTGTGGCGAACCACTCCAGGGCTTTCAGTTCATCGACCTGGGTTTTTAGGCTTTCTAGCTGTTCTTCATAGGTCGCAACCAGGTTCTGCACCTCGGAGCGATGAAGGGTGTCGGCGTTAGCTAAAGCCTGCTGCAGTTCCTGATTCTGCCGCACTAGCTGGGCATTTTGGCTTCTATAGGCCTTGACAGCTTTGAGCAGGGGCACCATGTTCCCCTTTAGCTTCATGTGCTCCACGTCAAGCTGATGAAACCGTTCGGAGAGTTTCACATAGGCCCGACAGAGTCGGGTGTAGCGCTCAACCATCTGGTTCATGTTGTCAAAATTTTTGATCGCCATATGCAGTCTTTCGGTTGTCATAGCGTTGCAGTTCCACCAGAGGGATGCGTTTTCCAGAAATGGGTCTGCTTGGTTGGCAAAGACCTGGGAAAAGAGTGCTTCTGTGGGGAAGCCAGAGGCATTTTTCAGGCCTGAGCAGGCTGAGGATGCGAGACAAGTACTATCACAGGTCTTTCGAGCATTTCAAGGCATTACTTATACATTTAAGGATCCTTCTAGGAAAAAGGATGGGGCCAAATGGCCCCGTCCACCCTGGAATCTAGAGTTCTCCCTAGAAAGCTCCCCTTGTGAAGTTAAACAAGCTAGATAGGAAAATTGCCGCTTAAAAATTTTCGCCTTGAGGTGCTATGATACGTAATGCGGATGAAGCGAACTGCTTCAAAGCCTGTTTAGTGAATTCTTTCAGCTAAGCAGCCTCACGGATTATGCGGGTATAGCTCAGTGGTAGAGCGTCACCTTGCCAAGGTGAATGTCGCGCGTTCGAATCGCGTTACCCGCTTCTTTAGAAGCTAGCTTGAGGGAGTTACCCAAGGCAAGCGTTTCTAGGTTCATCCTCCTTCCGGTATATATTGTTCTACAAGCTTCATCAAAAGCCTCTGTACATCTTGGTTTTCCTTCACAAGGTTGCCTTGTTTTCCCCGTTGGCATTAGCTAATGTGTGAACATGGCTGATTGACCCCGCTCCTACTTCGTTTGGGCTGCCGTGCGCTCTTACAAGAGTCAAAAAATTGATCTCAATGCTGATTACCCCTGCCCCTGCCGACGGCGGGGACGAATTGTGCCGATTGCTTTAACGGAGGCTTTTGGCTGCGATCGCTGCCAGCAGATTTTTGTTGTCCGTGACGATGGCTACGTTTTGGAACAGCTCTCTAGCCACTATCCTTACAAGCGCGCCTGGCGCTGGACTGGGCAGCAGTGGCGGCTCGACCGCTCTGTCTTAAGCACGAGCTATGTGCCCCTGATGATGGTTGTTCTCTTCGGCCTGATGGTGCTGCTGCTGCTGCTGGCAACGCTGCAAACGCCTGTGGGAGCACAGATGGCGGTGCGTCTGCTGGCAGCCTTGACCGTGTCTCTGCTGCTCGTGTTTATGTTTTGGTTAGCTTCCCGGCGCTAACATCATGACCCTGACTGGATCTTCGTCTGACTTAACCTACGCAATCTACCAGGTCCGGCAAGCTTCTCGGAAGCTGTTTGAGGCGGGTGCTGTTAGCCAAAGCCACCTGCTAGAAGTTATGGCTAGCGAACTGGAGAAAAACCAGGACGAGGTGCTAGAAGCCAACACGCTAGATCTGGAGGCCAGTCTGGAAATGGCTGTACCGGAGCGGGTGCTGGACTGGCTAAAGCTCACTCCAGAGCGCATTCAAACGACAGCTAAGATTCTCAGGCGACTGAGCTCGTTGGGCGATCCGCGAGTCCTGGCCCAACAGCCCCTGCGGCGGATGAACCAGTCGGCCACAGGTTACGGGCAGGTGGTGCCGCTAGGGGTGATTGGCCTAGTCTATGAGGCTTTTCCAGATCTAACTGCGATCGCAGCTGGCCTCTGTGTACGAACCGGCAACGGTCTGATTCTCAAAGGCGGCAACGAAGCCAGCCAGAGCAACCAAGTCATTACCCAGATTCTGCACCGGGCCCTGGACCGGGTAAACCTGCCTGAAGACTGCATTCTCTCGCTGTCCGCCGATCAGGGCGACGCGGCCCGCACTCAGCTAGTTCAATCTGAGGGGGTTGACCTGATCATTCCCTACGGTCGCCCTTCCCTAATTCAGCAAGTGCTGCGGCAGGCGACGATTTCTGTTTTGCCTACGGCAATGGGCAACTGCTATCTGTACTGGGCTGCTTCAGGTGAATTAGAGACCGTCTTTAAACTCATTTTGGACAGCCATCGAGGAGAGCCCGATGCTGTCAACGCAATTGAAAAAGTTCTCATTCATGAAAGCCACAGCCCGGCATCAGTCGCTCAGCTTTGCCGCCAGCTTTGGGAGCAGGGCTTTGAGCTGCGGGGGGATGGGGCCCTACTGAATACCTTGCCTGATCTGATTCCCCTAGACAGCGCCGAGTGGAACCAGTCTTATCTGGAAAAGGTGGTAGCGCTGCGACGAGTAGACAGCCTTGACACAGCTGCCGCACTGATTAACCGCCACAGCAGCGGCCATGCTGACTGCCTGACTACAGAATCTTACCGGGAGGCCTATCAGTTTACTCAGGCGGTGCAGAGCGCAGCGGTCTACATAAATGCCTCTCCGCGCTTTTCTCGCAACCCGACTCAGGCCTCGGCTATCGCTCTAGGCATGACCTCTCAACGCTGGCGGGGCAGTGGCTTTATTGGCCTAGAAGCGCTGATGACGGTTAAGCACGTCATTCAGGGCATTTAACCAGGCTTTCTAGCTTAGGGCTGCAGACATTACGGGCTGCAAACATTGGATACTGTCAGCACTAAGCGGTTCTAGCGACTGGCATTAGCCGCTAGAACCGCTTAGGATATCTGCTTGAGCGTAGCCGGAGGGAGGCAGGAGCCGAGAGCTTCCTCGTGGCTCCCCTTCCGGCCTTTGCCTCCTGACCTCTGCCCTAGGCCTAAGCCTCGGCCCTATCTACCAGCTTCACTTTGTGGGCTAGACCCACCGTCTGCAGAAAACTGATGATCATCCAGGTCATGTCAATTTCCCACCACTTGAGACCGTGTCGGGCTGAGTACTGGAAGGCGTGGTGGTTATTGTGCCAGCCTTCACCGTAGGTAACAACAGCCACCCACCAGCAGTTGGTGGATTTGTCCTCGGTCTGGTAGCTGCGATAGCCAAACTTATGGGTAGCACTATTGACTAACCAGGTGCAGTGATAGACCACGACCAGTCGGACAAAAATGCCCCAAACCACGAAGGGCCAACCCCCTAGCGCATAGAGCAGAAACCCCAAAACCACCTGTAGAGGGAAAAAGTATTTATTAAAGAAAAGGTAGACCGGATCGGTGGCAATGTCTCGGACGTAGCGGTCAATTTCTTCTTGGGCTGGAACTTCCCTCAGCAGCCAGCCCATGTGGCTCCACCAAAACCCTTTGTTGGAATCATGGTGATCGCTGGGCTGGTCAGAGTGGGTGTGGTGGTGTCGGTGCAGCCCGATCCACTCAATCGGTCCATGCTGACAGGCCAGGCTGCCGCAGAAGACGAAAAAATACTCTAGCCACTTGGGCACCTGGAAACTGCGGTGGGCAATTAGGCGGTGCCACCCTAGGGTAATGCCGAGGCAGCCGGTGAACCAGTGAAGGAATAGCGCAACGCCAACGGCTGACCACCTAAAGTTGCTGGGGAGCAACGCAAATAGTGCCCCAATGTGAACTGCCACCATAAAGAGGGAGGTTGGCCAGTTAATTGCGGGGCGAGCAGCAGTAGCAACAGTCATGTAAAAATCTCAGTTTGTGGACAGGGAAAGCAAGTTTCGCGCGACAATAAAGTCCGCGCTTTAAGGCGACGAAACTTAATCCATTGTAAAAATTGAAAACACTTAATTTATCAGAACAAACACTATCTCAGATTTTTTATGGAATTGACCTCCAGGTCAAGAGAAATCTGGAGCGGGTGCTGGCGGCTTTTCGCCAGTTTCGGGTCGGCAGTCACCATTTCTCTGGGGTTTCGGGGTATGGACATGGTGATTTGGGCCGGCAGACGCTCGATCAGGTGTTTGCGGCAGTGATGCAGGCCGAGGCTGCAGCGGTAAGGGTGCAGTTTGTCTCGGGCACCCATGCGATCGCATGTGCTCTCTTCGGCGTGCTGCGACCTGGCGATGAACTGCTGGCCGTAGCCGGGGCCCCCTACGACACGATGGAGGAGGTCATCGGCCTGCGGGAGACAGGTCAGGGCTCGCTCAAGGAATTTGGCATCCGCTACCGCCAGCTGGAGCTGACTCCAACGGGTACGGTAGACTGGGCCGCGCTGACAACTGCCATCCACCCAGACACCCGGATGGTGCTGATCCAGCGTTCCTGTGGCTACAGCTGGCGGCCCAGCCTGACAATCGCCGAGATTGAAAAAATTGTGGCTCTGGTGAAGCAGCAAAATCCTGATACCGTCTGCTTTGTAGACAACTGCTACGGAGAATTTATAGAAGATCGCGAACCCACGGCAGTGGGGGCCGACTTAATGGCCGGATCGCTGATTAAAAACCCTGGCGGCACAATTGCAACAACAGGCGGCTACGTGGCCGGACGGGCCAAGCTGGTAGAAGCCGCTACCTGTCGCTTAACTGCCCCCGGTATTGGCAGCAGCGGTGGCGCTACGCTAAATCAAAACCGGCTGTTTTTCCAGGGCCTCTTCCTGGCCCCTCAAATGGTGGGAGAGGCGATGAAAGGCAACTACCTGATTGCCTCCACCTTCCATCATTTGGGCTATGCCGTCAATCCTCCAATAGACGCACCTCAACGCGATGTAATTCAGGCTGTACGGTTGGGTGCACCGGAGAAGCTGGTTGCCTTTTGTAAAGCCGTGCAGCGGCACTCTCCTGTAGATTCCTATGTAGAGCCAGTGCCAGCGGGAATGCCCGGATACGAGAGTGAGCTGGTCATGGCGGGCGGCACTTTCATCGATGGTAGCACTTCGGAGCTGTCTGCCGATGGCCCCCTGCGAGAGCCCTACATTGTCTATTGCCAGGGCGGCACCCACTGGAGCCACGTTGCGATCGCGCTCGAAGCTGCCGTTAACGCCATTGGCCCGGCTCAGTAACCTGGCCCAGCAAATAGGGCACTGCTTGATAAGATGACGAAGGCCGCTTGAGAAGACTTCATGCTAACCATTGCACTGCCCAAAGGGGCCTTACTAGACGACAGTATTCGTTTGTTTCAATCTGTGGGGCTAGACTTTAGCCTGTTTCAGGACAAAGCCAACCGCCAGCTTCAAATTACCGACCCCACAGGTCAGGCCAATGCGCTGCTGGTCAGGGCTCAAGACGTGCCCGTTTATGTGGAATATGGCCAGGCCCAGCTCGGCATAGTCGGCTATGACGTGCTGCGCGAAAAACAGCCCAACGTAGCCAATCTGGCCGATTTAAGGTTTGGTAGCTGCCGCATGTCCGTGGCCGTCAAGGCCAACAGCCCCTACCGTTCAGCGCTGGACCTGCCCCCCCACAGCCGGGTGGCCTCTAAGTTTGTTCACTGTGCTCGCGAGTACTTTCAGAGCCTAGATTTGCCGGTAGAAATTGTGCCCCTCTACGGCTCGGTAGAGCTGGGGCCGATCACAGGCATGTCTGAGGCGATCGTTGATTTGGTCTCTACAGGTAAAACCCTGCGGGAAAACAACTTGATAGAGCTAGAGGTCCTCTACCAAAGCACTGCCCGGCTGATCGCGCACCCCCTCAGCTACCGCATCAACGCCGATGGGCTGAACGACGTCATTGAGAAACTGCGCCAGCAGGTTAACGTGCTGGCTTAGAAAAAGCGGCTCAACGACTTTCTCCAAAGCTGCCAAACTCAGCTCTAAAGGATTAGCCAACAATTTTCTGCCAAGATTGTGGCCAAGCAGTGCCTTAGCCACAATCTATAAAATCTACGTCTCAGGATAGAAGCCGGTTTTAATGCTCAGATCTAAGGGATTTGAGCCGCAACTTCGCGCGTTTCGCCCTACCTGAGCAGCACAACCTCAGTTTTTTGAGCCGTGCCGTAGGGCAATTACATTAAGACGCCCTTAGAATAACCGATAGTCATTCACTAGCTTAATCTCTGCTTCTAAT
>JACVRP010000423.1 GCA_014534385.1 Cyanobacteria bacterium Co-bin13 | reverse complement strand
GCGCTGCTGCTGGCCGCCGTGGCGGTGCTGACCTTTGGCCTGATGAGCCTATCGCCGATTGACCCAGTGCGGGCCTATGTCGGAGCCGACATGCTGCAAATTAGTGCCGCCCAGCGAGACCTGATTGCCCAGCGCTGGGGACTGGATCAGCCGATGATTGTCCGCTTTGGGGACTGGTTTGGGCAGATCATTCAGGGCAATTGGGGCACTTCGATGGTGTTTAACCAGCCCGTGACCCAGGTGATTGGCCAGCGGTTTCAGGTGTCGCTGCAGCTGCTTGCGATCGCATGGCTCCTATCTGGTCTGCTGGGGTTGGTGCTGGGCGTGCTGTCTGGGGCCTTCGAGGGCACCTGGATTGATCGGGGCATTCGCCTCTACGCCTACACATTGGCCTCATCGCCCACGTTTTGGGTGGCGCTGCTGCTGCTGATCCTCTTTTCGGTGTCGCTGCGGCTCACCCCGATTTGCTGCGCGGCTCCGCCGGGGGTGCTGGCTCAGAACGTCACCTTTTGGCAGCATCTGCACCACCTGCTGCTGCCAGCTGCCACTTTAAGCATTATCGGCATCGCCAACATCGCCCTGCACACCCGCCAAAAGCTGATCGACGTGCTGCACAGCGACTACGTGCTGTTTGCCCGGGCTCAGGGCGAGAGCCTGTGGGACATTTTGCGGCACCACGGCCTGCGCAACATTCTGCTGCCCGCGCTGACCCTGCAATTTGCTTCCCTCAGCGAGCTGTTTGGCGGCTCGGTGCTGGTGGAGCAGGTCTTTGCCTATCCAGGGCTGGGGCAGGCGACGGTGCAGGCGGCCCTGCGCAGTGACGTGCCGCTGCTGGTGGGCATCGTTTTCTTTAGCGCCCTGTTTGTCTACACCGGAAATACCCTGGCCGACCTGTCTTACCAGGTAATTGACCCCCGTATCCGCATCGGCGGCAGGAGGACAGCATGACGACCCTTGCGCCTCCCCAAATTCGCGCGCCCAAAAAGCAGAGCAATCGGCGGCAGCAGACCCTCTGGACGATTGGGCTGTGCGCCTTCTTTTTGGCGGCCGTGATCTTCAGCACCTGGGTAATTGGTGATGCCGGACTCAATCCGGTGCTGACCCAGCGCAACCAGTCCCCGTCTCTGGCCCACCCCTTTGGCACCGATTGGCTGGGGCGAGACATGCTGACCCGCTCGCTGCACGGCATGTCTCTTAGCCTGCGGGTAGGGCTACTGGCCGCCACCGCTAGCGCTGCGATCGCAGCCTTGCTCGGGTTAGCCGCAGGCACCCTGGGCGGCTGGGTCGATGCCGTCATCTGCTGGATCATCGACGTCTGCTTTAGCCTGCCTCACCTGGTGCTGCTGATTTTGATCGCCTTTGCGGTGGGCGGCGGCACGCGGGGCGTGATCATTGCGGTGGCCCTGACCCACTGGCCCAGCCTGGCCCGCGTTGTCCGCGCCGAAGTGCTGCAGGTGAACAGCTCCGACTACGTGCAGCTCTCCCATCGGCTGGGCCGTTCTCCGGCTTGGGTTGCTCGCCACCACATGGTGCCCCACGTCGTGCCCCAGCTGCTGGTGGGGCTGATTTTGCTGTTTCCCCACGCGATTTTGCACGAGGCGGCGCTGTCGTTTATTGGCATTGGCATTTCGCCGCACCTGCCCGCCATCGGCATCATTTTGGCGGAGTCGATGCGGCACCTGTCTACCGGCTACTGGTGGCTGGGGGTGATGCCGGGTCTGCTGCTGCTGCTGTCGGTCAAAGCGTTTGACTGGCTGGGCGAGAACCTGCGGGCCTTGCTCGACCCGCGCACGAGTCAGGGGTAGCCATGCTGTCAGTCTCCAATCTCAGCGTCACCTTTAGCCAATACGAGAAAGGGCTGCGCCGCAAGCAGCTCACCGTCATCACCGATTTGGATCTAGAGGTGCAGGCAGGGGAAGTGGTGGCCGTAGTCGGGGCCAGCGGTTCCGGTAAGAGCCTGCTGGCCCACGCCATTTTGGGCATTTTGCCGGAGAATGCCGCCGTGGGGGGAACGATGCTTTTTCACGGCCAGCCCCTCACGCCGGAGCGGTGCCAGCAGTTACGCGGCAAGGCTATTGCCCTGGTGCCTCAGTCGGTGGGCTATCTCGACCCCCTGATGCGGGTCGGCCAGCAGGTGCAACGGGTGGCCCAGCTCAATGGGCTGTCTAAGCCTGCCGCCCGAACGGCGGTTAAACAGACCTTTCAGCGCTACGACCTGCCTCCCCAGGCGGATCGCTGCTACCCGTTTCAGGTATCGGGGGGCATGGCGCGGCGGGTGCTGGTGTCTACAGCCGTCGTCAGTCAGGCGGATCTGGTGATTGCCGACGAACCGACCCCTGGGCTGCACCCTGATGTAGTGACCGAAACCCTGAACCACCTGCGGGAGCTGGCCCAGGAGGGGCGCGGGGTGATTTTGATTACCCACGATATTGGTGCGGCGCTGCTGGTGGCCGACCGGGTGGCGGTGTTCTACGCGGGCACGACGGCAGAGATTGCCTCGGCTCAGGATTTTGCCAGCGGGAACCTGCGCCATCCCTATACTCAGGCGCTCTGGCGATCGCTGCCGCAAAATGATTTTGTTCCGGTGCCGGGGACCCAGCCCAGCCCCGAGGCGCTGCCGGTGGGCTGTTTGTTTAGCGATCGCTGCCCCTGGGTGACGGAGGCGTGTCTGCCAGAAAGGCCGGCACTGCGGGCGGTGCGACGGGGTTTAGTGAGGTGTATTCATGCTGACAGGTGAAGGACTTTGGTTTCGCTATGCGCCCCAGCTGCCCTGGGTGATACAGGCGCAGACGCTTGCTGTAGAGCCGGGCGAGGTTGTGGGCCTAATGGCCCCTTCAGGCTTTGGCAAAACGACGTTGGCTAAGCTGCTGGCGGGCTATCTGGCCCCCACGAAAGGGCGGGTAAGCGTAGACAGCCAGCCCCTACCCAGGCGGCGCTACTGCCCGGTGCAGCTTGTCTTTCAAAATCCTGAGCTGGCGGTCAACCCGCGTTGGCGCATCGACCAAATTTTGCGGGAGGGCCATCCTCCCCAGATGCATCAGCTCGATGCTCTGGGCATTCACTCAGGCTGGCTTACCCGCTATCCCCATGAACTGAGCGGCGGCGAACTGCAAAGGATTGCGATCGCACGCACCCTCAACTCCCAGACCCGCTACCTGATCGCCGATGAAATGACGGCGATGCTTGATGCCAATACCCAGGCGCTGATCTGGCAGGCGGTTTTGGACTACACCCGCGCCCATCAGATTGGGGTGTTGGTGGTCAGTCATGATTGGCCGTTGGTGAGGCGTCTGTGCGATCGCATCCTCGATTTGGCCGCTGACCAAGATCACTGCACGTTAGTTTCTGGCGTTGCTGAATAGCGGGATGGGCGCTGCTAACGGTGTTAGGCAGGAGACGCTTGGTATGGCTGTGCTGGGTGTGTCAGTCGGCAGCTTTCCTTTTTCTGCGCTTACCGAGCAGATG
>JACVRP010000321.1 GCA_014534385.1 Cyanobacteria bacterium Co-bin13 | reverse complement strand
TCTTCCCAGGTTAAATTTGAGGGCAGCAAAGGCTGGCAAGAGGCTGCTTAAACTTTACCCTTCTCCAGACCTGGGCAAACCGGGCTAAAGATCCAACCGCCTGCAGACACTCTGCCACTCTTAGCGGCTGGGTCAGCGCCAAGATAAGGCGCTCATAGCGCTCTAAGGCCTGCTCAAAAGAATAGTGCTCGAGCGCGTATTGCCGCCCCTGCTGACCCAGCCGATCTGCTTTGGCCCGGTCGTTGTAAAGCTCCAGTACGCCTTTCACCAGAGCTGTTGGATTTTCGGGCTCCACCACAATTCCCCCGCCACTGCGGAGGACCGCTCGGGCAGCGGTACCGTCGTGAGGGACTGACGCGATAATAGGTCGCCCACTCGCCAGCAACAGCTGGGTCTTAGACGGCATATTAAAGCCCACCACATTGCGCTTCTGCATTATCAGCCCAACGTCGGCTGCTGCTAGCATGTCGGGCAGTTCAAGGCGGGGAGCAAAGGGCAAGAGCAGCAGGTTATCTACGTCTAGCTCTTGACGAAACTGGTCGAGTTCACGCAGCTGGTTTTGCTCCCCCACAATCACAAAGACAATATCTGGATCGGATGCCAACGCCTTAGCAGCGCGAATCGCGGTTCTGAGACCCTGAGTGCGGGCGATGTTGCCGGTATACAGTACGACAAATTTGTCGTGAAGCTGGTGCCGCTGGCGAAACTGGCTGGTGGTCTTGGGGAGCGGGCAGACAAACTCTACGTCTACCCAGTTAGGAATGCAGACCATCTTGTCCGTTGGCACTCCTTTTCCCTGCAGATTGTCCCAGAAGCCTTCAGCAATTACGCTGATTCTATCGGCGCTGTGATAAGCAAATCTCTCCAGTGCTTCAAAGCAGCGGATAGCTACGGGATTGGTCAACAGCCCTGTGTGAATCGCGGCTTCTGGCAAAATATCCTGCAGATTGAGAATGCTAGGACAGCGATACCAGGCCTTGAGCAGAGCTACAGGCAAACAGGCTGGTAGGGAAGGGCTTGTTGCCAAAATCACGTCTGGTCGCCAGCCGCGCAGCGCCTGCACAAAGCTGAGCGTCACAAAGCTTCCTTCTAACATTAGTCGGGCTACCAGGCCCGGCTGCGGCCGAATCAGCACAAAGCAGCGTTGAATCAGGACGCCGTTGCGAGTCTCGGTGCAGTACAGGCGTCCCCGATAATCGGGGTAGACGGTCCGCTCAGGGTAGTTGGGCATAGCCGTCACCACTCGAACTTCATGCCCTCGGCTGACTAATCCTTCAGCCAATTCGGTGATCAGGGGCGCAATGCCAATAGGCTCAGGATAGTAGTTGTAAGAGTAGATTAAGATGCGCATGAACGATCGCCCGAACGGTAGACTGCAGGAACGCTCGATGCAACGGCTGCGGCAGGTAGAGAGACCTCAGGCAGAAGGTGGGCTGCTTTTGAAGCACGTTATCCCTATGCTCAATCCAACCTGTCTGTAGATATGTAGCCGACCCCTCTTTCTTTTAAAAAATCTATTAAAAACAGAATTAAAGTTATTAATTTACCTAGAAAATACCAGCCAACTTTGATTAGCCGCAACAGAAGCCATGCTAGCCAGGGTACCCAAAACTCACCCTGTTTCCATACTCTAACGAGCCTATTAACCTATAGATTTTCCATATCATAGCTGCATTAATTGATCCCACAATCTAGTCGTACCCCTAGCGGTAGTAGGGTTTGGCGCGTTTGAGCCAGGTTCTGCGTATTTCACAGGAGCTTAACATAGGCTCGCGATGACCTAAAAGGCCGGTCTTTGACCATTGCACTTAAGGCATCCGAGCCAAGAGCCCCAACGCCAGAGCCCCCTATTCGAACTGCCAGGCGAATAGGGGGCAAAAATTGGCAGCAACAGCAGGCCGCTTAAGTTTAATGGACAGTACACCTAGTAGGCAGAGCGCATGTCGCCACGCTCGGTCCGGGCCTTTTCTTTGGCCCTAGAAGCACTCTTTTTCAGGGCCTCTAGCCGTTTGATGTAGCGATCGCGCTGGCGCTTTTTGGGAGTCTGCTCAATTAGGGTCTTGAGGGCGCTCCCCAGACTCTTATAGTCATTGGGCAGGGTATAGCCAAAGCGGGTTGCGATCGCAATCGCCCGGTCATCGGCCTCAATCGCTTCTTCCAAAGTCTTCTGATTGTTGTTGCGCCGATACAGCCGCCAGCCAGAAAAGCCGCACAGCGACAGAGCCAACATCAGCAGTAGTCCGTCCTGCACCCAAAGCTCACCAACTGCGCCCCCCAGACCAATGGCAAGTGCGGCCATTTCCCAGCCATCGCGGGGAATGGTGTCGTTTTGAATGCGTCCGATCTGATGCCAGAACAGCAGATTGCGCTGGTCTAGCGCTAGCTGCTCCCACTTAATCAAATCCACCTGAACCTCGATCTGGTCCTTGCCCAGTTCTTCGCAGGTAATCAGCGGCGGTGAGACGTCAGTAGCGGCCTCAACCGTCACCCAACTTTGCAGTTCAGGCGGCAGCAGGCTTCTCAACCGGCGCAATTCACCCATATCAGCTCGAGCGGTGGAAGTGGCGTACGAGGTCATGGACTCTGGTGGTATGACTACTTAACCCGACAGCAATAAATTCCCAGGTGTGGGAACCCATTTCGGTATCAACTTATATTATCCTAAACCCCCTTGCCAGATGTGACGCCCCCCTGCAGGACGGTTATCCGAACGACAGCAGCGCCTCATCCAACAGCCGGTAGCCCTCCTCTACTGACTCAATTCGACACAGGTGCTGGCGCAGCTGGGCAGCTCCAGCGAATCCGGTCACATACCAGCTCATGTGCTTGCGGGCCTGGTAGATGCCCCGCTGGCCCTTGTAGTGCCAGAGGAGCTGCAGATGGTCGCGGGCGCACTGCAGCCGCTCCGCTAACGTTGGGGCTGGGCGGCGCTGGCCGGTCTTGAGAAAGTGATCGATTTCCCCAACCAGAAAAGGGTAGCCCAGGGTGCCCCTAGAGCACATCACGCCATCAGCCCCGGTTTCCTCCAGACAGCGCACGGCTGACTCAACCGATACGATATCGCCGTTAGCGATCACCGGAATCGACAGGGCAGCTTTGACCTGGGCGATCCACTCCCAACGGGCAGGGCCATGATACCCCTGGGCCCGAGTGCGCCCGTGGAGGGTTAGCATTTGGGCTCCGGCGGCTTCCATCCGCTGGGCAAAGGCCACGGCGTTGATCTCTGCATCATCCCAACCGATGCGCGTCTTGACCGTCACCGGCACCGCCACGGCCTGAGCCACCGAGCGCACCAGGGCCTCTGCCGTCTCAGGGTCGCGCAGCAGGGAAGATCCCCCTCCTTTACGGGTGATCTTGTTCACCGGGCAGCCCATATTGATGTCGATGGTCAAAGTACCTTCGTCTACGGCTTTACGGGCAGCCTCGGCCATGAAATCAGGGCGGCAGTCAAACAGCTGAATGCTGATAGGCTGCTCCTCTGCCCCCACCGCCATGACCAGGCCCAGTTCCTCAGCGTGGCAAACCCCAGCTGCCTGAACCATTTCGGTGTAGAGCATTGAAGCTGGGGCGTAGCGGCGTACCAGCTGGCGAAAGGCGCGATCGCTTACCCCCGATAGGGGCGACTGCAGCACCCGACTCTGTAGCTGCACCGACCCGATCTCAATTGGGGCACTGAGGCGCTGCTGCAACTCTGACGAAAGCACAACCATCTTCTCCCATGTCTACCTGCGGTAGCTGTGTGCGGCGTTCAACTATGGCGCTTAATTGCGGCCAACCAGCCAATAGGTCGTCATCTGACCCCGGCCCTTGACCGCCACAAAGCCGCGCTTCTCGAATAAAAACTCGTCTTTCAGGCACTCGTAGAGGTCGGGAGTTACCTGAATGCGTTGGGGTTCGCCGGTTGCCTCCATGCGGCTGGCGATGTTGACGGTATCGCCCCACAGATCATAGGCGAACTTGCG
Source organism: Cyanobacteria bacterium Co-bin13 (assembly GCA_014534385.1). Classification (GTDB taxonomy): domain Bacteria; phylum Cyanobacteriota; class Cyanobacteriia; order Phormidesmidales; family Phormidesmidaceae; genus JACVSF01. The sequence continues at coordinate 880 of JACVRP010000321.1, read as the reverse complement.
GCGACCAATCACGCCGGCCACCACAGGACCCGTATTGATGCCAATCCGCAGCTGAAAGGGGCTGCCGTCGGGCCTGTGGAAGTGACGAATCGCCTCTCGCATGTCTAGGGCCATGCGGGCGATTGCCCCGGTGTGGTCGGGTCGGGCTGTGGGCAGCCCACCTGCCACCATATAGGCATCTCCCAAGGTCTTAATTTTTTCAAGGGAATGGGAAACTGCGAGCTGGTCAAAGATCGAGAAAATTTCATTCAACAGCTTTACCAGCTCACGGGGCGTCATTTCGCTGGAGGCGGCTGTGAAATCTACCAGATCGGCAAAGAGCACGCTCACCTGGTCAAAGCTTTCAGCAATCGTGCGGGTTCCGACCTTGAGTCGCTGGGCAATTTGGTAGGGCAGAATGTTGATCAGCAGACGGTCGGCCTGCTGCCGCTGCTGCCGCAGCTCCGTTTCCATCTGGCGGCGTTCGCTGATGTCGTGAACGATGCCTTCGTAGTAAAGAAACTGTCCACCTTCATCGCAGACAGTCCAAATATCCTCGCTAATCCAGAAGGGGCTGCCGTCTTTGCGATAGACCTCTGACTCAGCATCTTGAATTTTGGAGTAGCGCTTGAGATAGGCGGTTAATTCATCCCGCCGCTGGGGCTGGGCGTAAATTTGGCCGTCGATGTTTGTCACCATCGCCATCATTTCTTCCGGCGAGTCATAGCCGTACATGCGAGCCAGGGCGGGGTTAACGCTGATGTAGGTGCCGTCGCCGGTGGTTTTGAAAATGCCTGCGGTGGAGTTTTCAAAGATGCTGCGGTACTTGGTTTCTGCTGCCCGCAGCGCCTGCTCGGCCTGCTTGCGATCGCGCACTTCCTCTAGCAGCAGCGCATTTTGC
>JACVRP010000527.1 GCA_014534385.1 Cyanobacteria bacterium Co-bin13 | reverse complement strand
CCTTTGCGTCGTGGGCTCGTTGATGTGTATATTTGACTCCCACATTGATTAGGACGTCTTTTTGTTTGGGGGTGGGGGGGCAACGCCCCCAGTCAGGGGTTCCACCCCTGCACCCCGTCCTAACACCAGTGGCTATCGCTATAACAATAAATGGGATCATGAGTTTTTTCCCCAGCCCTGGCTAAGGCTCCTGGGTCATGCGGGATACGAAGGGCCCTGATCTTTCCATAATGAACCGAGTAAACCAGATGCCCTGGCGCTCGACCTGCTCCTCGGTAACGACGTCAAAGCCGTGCCTGAGAAAAAACGGTCTGGCGGTAATGCTGACCTCAGAATAGAGGCGGTTGAGCTGTTGGGCTTGGGCCAGGGTCTCCAAGGACTGCATCAGCCGCTTGCCGACGCCCTGCCCCTGGTGCTGATGGTGGACGAAGAACATATCGATGTGCCCATCGGCTTCGAGGTTGGTAAAGCCGACGACCTTGCCAGTTTGCTCAGCCACTAAAACCTGGCTGTTTTGCGGCAGCGCCCGCCATCTGGCTTCATCGTTGGCGCTGGAGGCCCAGACCTGAATCTGCTCGGGGGAGTAGTCGCGGCTGTTGACCTGATGAACGGTTTGGCAGAAAAGCGATCGCATCTCCGCCTCATCACCGGGCTGCAGAGGCCGAACCGTGACGGCTGGAGTGGAGCGGGGGTTGGCAGTTTGAGACATGGGAGATTCTAGGATAGGGGGTCTAAGGACAATGGCTCCAGCTGGCAAATCATGGTGTAGGAAATGCCGCCCGTGCGGTTGATGACGTCGCTATCGGCCACCTTCACAAAGCCCATGCGCTCGTAGAGCCTGACTGCGGGGTTGTCAGCTCGAATGCTAAGGGATACTGCGCTGTACCAGGCGCGGGCGCTGTGCAGCAGGCGGCTCAGGAGCTGGGTGCCGATGCCCTGATTTTGGTAGCTGGGGAGCACTGCGATCGCAAGTTCCGGCACGCCTTCCGCCACAAAGCCAAAGCCCTGGTTATGCCCCTGCCACAGGCGCAGCCAGGCCGCCCCCACGGGCTGATCGGCCAGCGCCACTATGCCCATGTCTCCCGGTCGGCCCCAGCCAGCGGCATAACGGGCTAGCGCAGGCTGGTCTTTAATGGCATCGAGCGAGTCTTCGTGGGCTGCGTGCATCAGCATGTGCCAGACGATATCGCCATCGGCAGTCGTCATTTCTTGAAAGCTGTAGCGGTGAGCCAGAACCAGCTGATTCAGGCAGGTCATGGCCTGGTCAGCCTGGTCTGTAGGGATAAACAGGTGGTCGTGGTGGTAGGCAGAGACTGGATTGACGCTAATGCCCCAGGCAGCCAGGGCCTCCGTCACCGCTGCCAGAAACCCGACCGCTGCCAGGCTAGAGTGAACCTGAAGGGTGATCAGGCGGCAGGGATACTCGCAGGTCAGCCCCTGCTGCTCGGCCTCCTCCTTAGGCAGCACCAGGCTCACCCCCTCGGCCTCGCGAAAGAGGCTGATGGCCTGTTCAGCCAGCCCCATGAGCTGCGCGGGAGAAACTGTACAAAAGACAAATTCTCCCGCTTTTAGTTCAGGCTGCATAGACTGCAGCAGCCTGGACAGATTGGTTTCGCCAGCCAACTCAAGCCTCCACAAGGTTAGTTAGATGTGAGCGCGACATCGGCATACTGCCAGGCTGCTTCAAGCTGGGTTCGCACAGCCTCGGCCTCTGGTAGCCTGTTTTGGGCCTGTAGGCTCTGGGCCAAGCCGTGCAGAGACCAGCCGTTGTCAGGGTATCTGTCTAAATCTGCTCGAAAGGCTGATTCAGCATCAGTGTAGCGCTTGGCCGCCAGTAGCGCCTGACCCAGCAGATTGCGGGTGGGGGCATACCAATCGGGAGGTTCGGTGTAGGTCAGCTCGTCCTCCTGGGCGACAGCAGACTGCAGGTAGGCGACGGCGCGGGAGTAGCTGCCCTGAGCGACTGCGATTTCACCCGTCAGCACGGCCTCGGCAATACTGAGTACCTGACGGGTAGAGTTAAAGCCCCAGATTCGCATCTCCCCAATTTCGGGATCGGCGATTAGGGCCTGGAGCGATCGCAAATGATCTCTCGCTGCCCCAGGCCGGCCCGTTGCGGCCAGCGCCATGCCCTGGGCATAGTGCCAGACCCCGACCGGATATTTCAGGTCGGCAGCGGGCGCTGGTGTCTTGAGAATCTCGTTCCACTGGCTAAAGCGCACCTGGGTGTATAGAGGCACCGAGTAGTAGTGCTGAAGCGAACCGGCCAGCTCGGGCGCGTGCCACATATCGCCCTCTACTTTGGCGGTCTGCTCGGCAGCGGCCATCGCCACAGCCTGCTGCCCCGTCATCATTGCCCCAAACCAGGCAAAGTGGTGATTGTGGGGCATGTAGGCAACGGTGTAGAGGCTGGGTTCCGGATGGGTCGTCAGGTAAGCCTGGTCGGCTGCGATCGCATCTTGGTTGGCGACCACCGCATCGTGATAGCGGCCCACACGAATGTAGATATGGGAGGGCATGTGTACCAGGTGGCCAGCGCCCGGCACCAGCGGCCCCAATCGGTCGGCAGCAGCTTCGGCCAGTTCGGGCCGCTCTTTTTCCACGGCATGAATATAGAGATGCAGGGCTCCGATCTGATCTGGGT
>JACVRP010000039.1 GCA_014534385.1 Cyanobacteria bacterium Co-bin13 | reverse complement strand
GGTTTAGCAGAGACCAGTAAATTCCCAAAAGTGAGCCACGATAGCGCACCTTGAGGTTTCGCTCCACCAAAACCTGTAAAATCTCCCAGTATCTATAGGCTTCGACCTGGGTTGGCAGTAGCTTCTTCACAGTAAACGTCAAGGACCGTTTCCCACTGAGTTTTACACCATCGATTCACTTTAGGTGGCTAGGAACGGCATTGTCAATCTGACCCGCACAGGGGGATCTCTGCGGCTGAGCTTGCTTTCCCATTGGCCCGATTGCTCTCTCCTTCACGACTTCTCCATTACTTGAAGGCTAACTCTAGTCGCAATTTTAAAGATGACATTGAAAGTTGCCCTGGTGCATGAGTGGCTGGTAAGCCATGCCGGTTCTGAAAAGGTGGTTGAGCAGATTCTGCAGTGCTTTCCCGCTAGCGATCTTTTCTGTCTGGTGGACTTTCTGGAGGGCGTGGATCGGAACTTTCTGGGAGATCATCAGGTCTATCCTTCTGTTATTCAGCGGCTGCCCCTGGCGCACAGATACTTTCGGCAGTACTTACCCCTAATGCCCCTAGCGATTGAAAGGTTTGATCTCTCTGACTATGACCTGGTGCTCTCCAGCCACCATGCGGTTGCTAAGGGGGTATTGACCCGGGCTGATCAGCTGCACGTTAGCTATGTGCATACGCCTTTACGCTACGGCTGGGATCTGCAGCACCAGTATCTGCAGCAGAGCGGCCTCAACCGGGGCGTCAAGGGCTGGCTAACCCAGGCGATCCTGCACTATTTAAGGCTGTGGGATGTCGCTAGCGCTAATCGGGTTGACTGCTTTGTGGCAAATTCACGCTACGTTGCCCGACGTATCTGGAAAACTTACCGCCGTCCGGCCCAGGTTATCTACCCTCCCGTGGAGACGACCCGCTTTACGGCGCACCCCCAGCGAGACGACTTTTACCTGACGGTTTCTCGGTGCGTTCCCTACAAACGGCTCGACTTGACGGTAGCGGCTTTTAACCAGTTAGGTCTGCCGCTGGTCGTGATTGGAGCAGGACCTGGGCTGGATGATTTGCGATCGCAAGCCAAACCCAACATCCACTTCCTTGGCTATCAGCCCGACCCAGTTGTAGAAGACTATATGAGCCGCTGCAAAGCCTTTATTTTTCCTGCTGAAGAAGACTTTGGCATCGCCATTGTCGAAGCTCAAGCAGCCGGGGCACCGGTCATTGCCTTTGGCCGAGGCGGGGCAGCAGAAACCGTTGTGCATGGAAAAACAGGGTTGCTGTTTCCCGCTCAAACGGTGGCTAGCTTAACGGAATGGGTGCAGGCCTTTGAAGCCGAGCAATTTTCCTTCAGCTCAGAACAAATCCAGAACCATGCAGAGAAATTTTCGGTAGAACGATTTCGCCAAGAATTTAAGACCTTTGTCCAAGTAATATGGGAAAAATTTGAGCAAGGCGAAGCGTTAGAGATGCATTAGAGTATTTACGGTGATGCAGGAGTGAGCTGCGGCTGGCATGATTCCCCTACGCCGAACTCTAAAACCGGCTATTTCAACTCTGAAAATATCGTCCCAATCATGGCCCATGATTGGGGTTTTTCTGACCTCAGATACCCTGGCTCTACTGGGCGCTGCCCTGGCAGGCGTCTATCTCCGTTTAGCGTTTAATGGCGAGTACCATCCTTCCCTGTACTGGCATTTGTGGCCCGTAATTGGGCTTTTTTTGCTGGCCTACTGGGCCTCAGGGCTCTATCCCACAGTAGGGTTAAGCCCTGTTGATGAACTGAGGCGAATTTGTCTCTGTACCACGTTGACCTATCTGGCCCTGGGCGCTGCGATTTTTCTCTTTCAAGAGGGTGAAACCTACTCCCGGGGCGTTTTTTTGCTGGCCTGGCTGTTTTCTCTGATCGCCGTTTTGACCGGGCGTCTTGTCGTTCGCCAGCTGTTTTCCCGGTGTGCCTGGTGGGGATATCCAGTTCTCATTCTGGGTGCGGGGCGCACTGGGGAGCTGGTGATTAAAACCTTGCAGCACCAGCCGGGCTTTGGTCTCAAGCCCCTGGCTGTTCTAGACGACAATCCTGGCAAGCGAGGTGAGTTAGCGGGTATTCCGATTCTAGGCCCCCTGTCCTTAGCGCCAGCGCTGGCAGTAGAGCGGGAGATTAGCTACGCCATCGTTGCCATGCCTGGGGTACAGCGGGAAAAGTTGATGACCATCCTGGAGCGGTACGGTCATACCTTTCCCCATCTGCTGATGATTCCCGATCTCTTCGGCATCGCCAGCCTGTGGGTGGCCACTAAAGACCTAGGTGGCGTTCTGGGTTTAGAGCTGCGGCAAAACCTGCTGCTGCCAGGCCCCCGCATGACCAAAGCCTGTCTGGATGTTTGTTTGACGGTGGTGCTGGGGCTGCTGCTGCTGCCGCTAATTGGGCTGATTGCGGTGCTGATCAAGCTTGACTCGCCAGGCCCTATCCTGTACAGCCAGGAACGGCTTGGTCGAGGCGCACAGCCCTTCACAGTTTGGAAGTTTCGCTCCATGCGCCTAGATGCCGATCAGGCCCTGGAGCGCTACCTCAAGGAAAACCCCAACCTGAAGGAAAACTGGGAACTCGATCAAAAGCTGAAAGACGACCCACGCATCACTCGCATTGGCAAACTCCTGCGCCGCACTAGCCTGGACGAACTGCCCCAGCTCTGGAACGTGCTGCGCCGGGAAATGAGCCTGGTAGGTCCCCGACCCATCGTCGACCGAGAGGTTTGGCGCTACGCCGACAAATTTGAGCTATATGCTCGGGTTTTGCCGGGGCTAACTGGGCTCTGGCAAGTATCTGGGCGAAATGATGTGTCGTATGATGAGCGAGTCAATCTAGATGCCTACTATGTCCGGAACTGGTCTGTTTGGCTCGATATTTATATATTAATTCGTACAGTTTGGGTGGTTTTGGTTTGGGATGGCGCCTACTAAATTTGGTAAATTCGGAAGACTCGCAACTTCTCTGAATTCTGAGGTGGGGCTGCTGGGATGTCTGTTAATTCTGCCCTACGCTAGCTATCTCGCCCTGCTGGGCATGACGTGCCTAACCTTTTGGATTTGGCTGCAGCAGAGTCAGCCTGCCTGGCGGCTCGTGACGCGCCGGGGCTGGCTAGTACTGGCCTTGGGCATGGGAATAACTGCGGTTACGGCCTACGATCCTGTCGAAGCGGGGCTACAGCTCACCAATTTTCTGCCTTTTTTCCTGTTTTTTGCAGCCCTTTCCGTTTGGATTGGCCATCTCCAGAAACCGCTCTCTGTGCTTGAAACCTGGTCCCTTGGCCTGGTCCTGGGCTCGATTCCAATTAGTTTACGGGCCGCCGTAGAGTATTACCTGAAAAGTCCCTCGGTAGAGGCCAGGCTATTTGATTCCCCCTATTTCAGCTGGCTGTATAACCAGGTTGACTACGGCCACCGAGCTAGCTCAGTGTTTGGTCATCCCAACGTACTAGGGGCCTATCTGGTCATTATTTTAGGGTTGGCGCTGGGGCTGGGGCTCAAGGTTTTGCGAGGGGGCACTTTGGTTTCGCAGTGGCGGTGGCGCTACTGGCCGCTGAGTCTCTACAGCGCGATCGCACTGGCCTTGCTAGGCATTTTTTGTTCAGGCTCTCGCAGTGGGGTGCTGGTTGCGATCGCCCAAATCTTGATCGTCGGCTGGCTGATGCGTCACAACCGGCTGGTGCTGGTGCTGGGGCTCTCGGGCATTACCGCTGTCTCAACGGCGGTTTTAGCTCTGGGAATTGGCGGTCGCTCAGTCGGGGAAGCCCTTACGACCACAACTCTGCGGGTGGACGTGTGGGAAATCTCTCTCAACCTAATCCGGCAGCACCCCTGGCTAGGAACGGGGCTGGGCGGCTTCCGGCTGAGCTATGTGCCCTACACCATTCCCCAATACGACACCGTAGAGCACGCCCACAACCTCTGGCTCATGCTGGCAGCCGAGATTGGTATTCCGCTGATGCTGCTTTTTACGGCGATTGTAGGCTGGGTCTGCTACCAGGGGCTCAAGACTTTGATCGGCCTCAAAACCCAACCCTTTCCCCGTAGCGAGCAGGCAGTTTTAGCAGGGTACGGCCTAGCCTTTATGAGCTGTATTCTATTTGCCCTGTTTGATGTGACTTTCTATGACTCGCGAGTCAACGTTTTGGGCTGGCTCACGCTGGCTGTTATTCAGGCTATACCGGCTCTAGCCGCCAAAGCAGACGCAGCTGCGACAGACGCAGCCTAGTGGGTCGATCGGCCCGGTGACTCAACCTGGCAGCTCAACCTGGACAGTCAACCAGGCTAAGCTGCCGCCTGCGGCTAGATCAGCTTGATAGTTCTCAGGCCAAAATAAAGACCAATGGCCAAACCCAACATCGCACCATAGAAAAGGAAGTAGGCTACAACGCTACCCATATCAATTCCTCCCGAGCATAAACTACAGCAATCTGTAGTTTATTGAACCACGAGACCGGCCCCGCAGGCTGCGCAGGGGCGGCAGAAAAGACCGTCCTCGTGACGGGAATCCGGCAAGGGGGTAGGGTGGAAATGAAGAGGAAACACAGCCATGAAATCAACGATTACCGTACCGCTTCCCGAACAGGCCTATGAGATTGTGGTTGCTCCAGGTGGCCTCGATCATCTGGGCCACTGGTTAACCAACGACAGTCCCCGCATCCAACCCGGACAGAAACTGCTGCTGGTTTCCAATCCGATGATCTACAAGCACTTTGGCGAACGGGTCAAGGGGGCGCTAGAACAGGCGGAATTTCAGGTTAGCACTTGCCTTTTGCCTGCTGGAGAACGCTATAAAACGCTGGCCTCCGTGCAAAAACTTTACGATGCGGCCTTAGAGCAGCGGCTGGAGCGAGGCTCGGCAATGGTGGCCCTAGGGGGTGGGGTGATTGGAGACATGACCGGGTTTGCGGCTGCTACCTGGCTGCGCGGCATTCCGGTGGTACAGGTGCCAACTTCCCTGCTGGCGATGGTCGATGCCTCGATCGGCGGCAAAACCGGCGTCAACCATCCTCACGGCAAAAACCTGATTGGGGCATTTCACCAGCCTCGCCTGGTACTGATTGACCCCCAGGTGCTAAAAACGCTGCCTGCTCGCGAGTTTAGAGCAGGCATGGCTGAGGTGATCAAATACGGTGTCATTTGGGACACCGAACTGTTTGCTGCTTTGGAAGCGGCCAAGCGGCTGGACCAGTTCCGCTACGTTTCAGAAGAACTGCTGCAGTTGATCTTGACCCGATCCTGCCAAGCCAAGGCCGATGTCGTCTCCCAAGATGAAAAGGAAGCGGGGCTACGGGCCATCCTCAACTATGGCCACACCATTGGCCACGCGATTGAGAGTTTGACCGGCTACCGCACCATCAATCATGGAGAAGGGGTCGCAATGGGCATGGCGGCGGCGGGCCTACTAGCCGAAAAGATGGGGTTGTGGAGCAGCACTGATAATCAGCGCCAGCAGCAGCTAATCGAGAAAGCAGGTCTACCTAGCACGATTCCTAGCGATCTAGAACCCGACGTCATTATCGACCTGCTACAAACCGATAAAAAGGTCAAAGACGGCAAAGTTCGCTTTATACTGCCCCAGGCCATCGGCAAAGTCACTATTACCGATCAGGTCGATGAGGCTGACATCCGCCAGGTATTAAAAACCCTCCAAGCTATCCAACCCTAAACCCCTCCCAAACCTTCCCCATCTCCCCATCCCCCCGTCTTCCCCTCCTCCGCGCTCCCCCAACCATTGTCGCGGCTGGCGCTAGCATGGCAGGATAAGAGTCTCCTGAATTACGGGTTTTGACCTATGCAGACGCGCGATCGCAACTTCTCCCCCGCCTCCGACTTAAGCCTTGACCGCAGCGCCTCGGTCAGCCGCACCACAGGCGAAACCGACGTGCAGGTCAGCCTCAACCTAGACGGCCAGGGGCAGTGCAGCGCAGCGACTGGCGTTCCCTTTCTCGACCACATGCTGCACCAAATTTCCTCCCACGGGCTGATCGATCTGGAGGTGCGGGCCAAGGGAGACTGGGAAATCGACGACCACCACACCAACGAAGATGTCGGTATTACCCTGGGCATGGCGCTGCACAAAGCCTTGGGCGATCGCAAGGGCATCGTTCGCTTTGGGCACTTTGTGGCTCCTTTGGATGAGGCTTTGGTGCAGGTGGCTCTAGACTTTTCAGGGCGACCCCACCTCAGCTACGGGCTGCAAATCCCCACTCAGCGAGTCGGCACCTACGACACCCAGCTGGTGCGCGAGTTTTTTGTGGCCGTGGTTAACCACAGCCAGATGACTCTCCACATTCGACAGCTAGACGGCATCAACTCCCACCACATCATTGAGGCCACCTTTAAGGCTTTTGCCCGCGCCGTGCGGATGGCGGTTGAAATTGATCCTCGTCGGGCTCACCTGATTCCCAGCTCTAAAGGGGTGCTTTAGGGCGGGTGCTTTAGGCCCCAGGCTCTAGGGCAAAGGCGGCCCCACCAGCGGCAGCCTCAGCTTGGAGGGGGCGCTACGGGGCGGGTTTACCGTCAGAGTAATGGTGCGGCAGTCGATTTGGGGGCTGTCTCCGGCAGGCTTGCCGGTGCCAGCATTGACTGCGTAGGCCGGGAAGCAGGCTGCACTGAGGCTGAGCCGCAGGGCGTGGCCCTTAGGAATGGCAAAGCAGGTGGGCTGCAACGACAGCGTCAGAGGCTGCCCTCGTTCTGTCTCGGGGCGCGCTACTCGCTGATAGCCCTGGGTCAGGTTAAAGACGCGGCCATCGGCCCGCACCTCCGACAGCACCGCACAGACGTCAAAGCTGGGGGTGTCGGCGCGGCAGCGCAGGTCTAACTGAACGGTACCTGCGATCGCAACGGCTGCCTCAAAGGGCTCAGTGGTGTAGGTCAACACATCGCTGCGACCATCGATGGCCGAACGCTCAAACGACCCTGATGGAATGCCAGCATGGCCCCCTAGCGAGGGAACGGGCCGCCACGGATCGTGTACTAGCACGTCTGGCTCTGGCGGAGCTAGCGGAAACTCAGCCTCCAGCTTGCCGACATCTTCCCGCATACCGGCTAGGCCAGTACTGGTCAGGTAGTAGAGCTGAGGGTCTCCCTCTGGCCAGGCGGCAAAGGTGCGCCACTGGTTGGTGCCCATCTCAAACAGGGAGACGGGATCCTCCCTCAGCAGGCCTGTGTTCTTGCGCTTGAGAAACTGGTCAAACCAGCGGATCTGCAGCCGATCAATCGGGCTGATGGCCTTGGGACCAAAATCCACTGCGCCCACCCAACGGCTCCAGGGCAGATGCCCCCAGGGGCCGACCCAAAGCTGTTGAGGCGTTGTGCCCCGCCCCTTCATCTCCTGATACAGCCGCAAGCTGCCGCGCAGGTAGGGGTCAAACCAGCCGCCCACATGCAGCATGGGCAGATCGACCCGGCTCAGGTCAGGCTTGAGAGTTTGCCAGTAGTCATCAGCATAGGGATGATCCAGCCAGTCGTGGAAAAAAGAATCAGCAGCCAGCTGTGAGAGCACCTGGGGCCGCGCCGCGATAGCCTCGCTCAGGGGTAAATCGCGGGAGGCAGCATAGAGCCGGTTAAATGCCGCTTCGTCTCCCTGACGACGGGCGGTCTCGGCAGCTAGCTGAATTGCCCAGCCCAGCCCAGCCTGCAGCAGCAGCGCGCCATTTTCATAGGCCCAGTCGGCGTAGAGGTCGTAGCCAACCATGGCCGGAGCCAGAACTTTGAGGGCAGGAGGCGCTGCCGCTGCCGCATAGAGCTGGGTCATGCCCTGGTAGGAGAAGCCGTACATGCCGACCTGGCCGGTGCTGCCGGGCAGCCCAGCTGCCCAGGCTACCGCATCTGCCCCGTCCTCAGCTTCGTGGGCAAACAGCTGAAATACTCCCTCCGAGCTGCCCCGGCCCCGCACATCTTGAATCACGACGATATAGCCCTGGCTGGCGTACCAGCTAGGGTGGGCATAGACGACGGTAGATGCGATCGCACGGCCATAGGGCTGCCGCATTAGCAGCACCGGGAAACGCCCCTCATCCTCTGGGTAATAGACATCCGCATCCAGCCGGACGCCATCGCGGGTGTGCATTGACAGAGTTTGGTGCGGCTGAACCCGGTACCGTGCCATGGAGCAGATCGTTTAATCAGGGGCAGGACACTAGACTAGCAGGCAAGCTATCCTGTCGGCCCAAAACAGCCAGATCTTCCTCATCTAGCTCCGCCGGTATGCCGCTGCGGATCAGTTCGGCAAAGTCCTCATTCGGCACCATGATACAGAGTGCGTAGAGCCGCGTTGGCCCAATATTTTCAATAACATGAACCCCTGTGGGCGGCACCAAAATGCTGTCCCCTGCCTGAATCAGCACGGTTTTGCCATCACAGGTAGCGCGGCCTTCTCCTTTGAGCACAAAAAACATTTCTACGGCGACCTGGTGCCGGTTGGGCGGCGTCTTTCCCCCCACATCAAAAATCTCGACGCAGTAGGTCAAAGACATATTGGCAATGGTGGGATCAAAGACAATCGCGAGGCGATTCGTATCTTGAGGGCTAATGCGATAGGCCTGATAGTCTCTGGGAGACTTAATCACAGGCACCACACAGCTTTCGGAAAGCGTACAGCTTGGAGCATCCATACCGGTCTCCATGGGGGAGTAGGTTAAGTAAAGGCTAAAACTATGGCTGAAACTGTTGCTGAGTCCGAGCGGTTTTTGCCGCCTATAGCGCTGAACCAATCACCTTTTGTCAGCAAGGTGACTGCAAACAAAATGTCTGCAAACAAGATGCCTGCAACCTGATTACCAGACCTCAGGCAGCTGCAGGGTAGTCTTTACAACAATTTGTAATAACAGGTCAGGAATTGAGGCTAAATTGGCTTGCCTCAAGCCTACAAATTACCCAAAAATCAGGTTGCTGTGGGCCAGTTCTTAGGCGTAAAACAGGGCACAATAGGAGCGTTCTAGCGGGAAAATCTATTGGAGTCGTCATTTTGAGCCAGACCTTTACCCTCCAGTCCGTTCTTGTCCTGAGTGAAGCAGGCTACCAAACTCAAGATGTCCAGGTTAGAGAGGGCATCATTGCGGCGATAGGGCCCAACCTATCGGTCATTGGAGAGCCGATTGACGGTCGGGGGAAGCTGCTACTGCCGGGGTTTGTAAATGCCCACACCCATTCTCCAGAAATGTGGTGTCGCGGGCTAATCCCGCCGCTGCCCCTAGAGCTCTGGCTGGGAGTCCTCTATCAGTGCCCACCGTTAACCCCCGAGCAAACCTATCTGGCAGCGCTCTGGACGGCTGCTGAGACGCTCCTATCGGGGGGAACGACCCTGGTTGATCACCTGATCCTAACCCCGGGTCAAGAGCTAGAAACCATCGCTGCTGCCGCCCAGGCATACCAGGAGATTGGTATTCGCGCCTGCATTGCTCCGCTGATTCAAGACCACCCCATGGCGGTCGGCCTGCCAACGGGGCAAGCCAGTGGTCAGCTCGCAACGACCCGTCAAACCCAAGCTGTGCTAGAGCTGATGGAAACTGCTGTACAGCGGCACCACCAGCCTGCTGATGGGCTCTATATCGCCCCCGGGCCAACCGGTTTTCAGCTCTGCTCTGAGGCCCTGTTTGAGGGTTGTGTCGAGCTGAGTCAGCGCTACGACCTGTGCCTCCACACCCACCTGCTAGAGACCAGGGCCCAGCAGATGCTGGCCTACGAACGCTATGGCGTCAGCGGAGTGGAGTACCTCAACCGCATCGGCTTTTTGGGCTCCAAAACATCCCTGGCCCACGGCGTCTGGCTAGACGATTCCGACATTGATCTGCTGGCCATGACCGGGGCCACTATAGTACACAACCCACTCAGCAATCTCCGCCTGGGCAGCGGCATTGCGCCGCTCCTGAAGTACCGGCAGGCAGGCGTAAACGTGACGTTTGGCTGTGACGGCTCGGCCAGTAACGATGGCCAAGACCTGCTAGAAGCCATCAAGCTAGGCACGATGCTGCACAACCCGACCGATTTTGAGTACCGCAACTGGCTGAGCCTGCCCACCGCGGCTTCTATGGCCAGCCTGGGTGGGGCTAAGGGCCTGGGCCTGCAGGAGGAGATTGGCTCGCTGACGGTGGGCAAGCAGGCGGACCTGGTTCTGTATGATTTGAGTGACTGGTCGATGCTGCCTGCTAGCGATCCCCTGGGGCTGCTGCTGCTGGGAAGACCCGTCAATCTGATTGATCGGCTTTGGGTAGGCGGACGTCCTATCCTCCAGGACCGCCAGCTCAAAACGGTGGAGCTGGCCAATCTGCGGCAGCGCCTGCTGCAGGGACGATCTGAGTGGGTAACGGCTCCCCCTGCGCTCAACCAGGCGTTGGAGGAGCAGTACCGGGCTGTGATGGGGCTGGGGGCTGGGGCTAAGGCCAGTGCCGGTAAAAACTGAGCCTGGAGGGGAGCGATCAATGGCGCGACGTATCGGAATCCTGCAAGATAGGGAGGGAACGTGCATCAATTTTTAAAGCCTGCCTCAAAATTCGCCAGAAATCCGATACGTGACTGATGCGATGACCGATATCCTCGTCATTGAACACGACCCTATCACCGAGCACTTTTTGGTGCACACGTTACGGCAACAGGGGTACACGGTGACAACTGCCCACACGGGGCAGGAGGGCCTGACTCAGGCCAAAACCCTGCAGCCTGCCGTTATTATTTGCGACTGGAATATTCCTGGCACCGTGGATGGGTTGACCATTTGTCAAACCGTCAAGCAGAGCATCGATCTCTCGACCACTTTTTTCCTGCTGCTGACGTCTCGCCACAGCATTGCCGATCGGGTCAAGGGGCTAGAGCTGGGGGCTGATGATCTCCTGTCTACGCCGGTCGACGTGAACGAGCTGCGGGCCAGGGTGCGGGCCGGGCTGCGGCTGCACCAGCTGGCCCGCGACCTGAGGCAGCAAAAGCAGCGGCTGGAGGACGAACTGGCGGAAGCAGAAGCCTATGTTCGCTCGCTGTTGCCCCATAGCCAGGGGGGGCGAGTGCCGATCCATGCCCGCTTTGTGCCCTCGCAGCAGCTGGGCGGTGACTGCTACGACTATTACTGGCTCGATCCAGACTATCTGGTGATGTACCTGCTGGATGTCTCAGGCCATGGGCTAGGCTCAGCCCTCCTATCGACTTCGGTGCTGAACGTGCTGCGATCGCAATCCCTTCCCGACGTCAACTTTTACCGCCCTGAAAAAGTACTCAAGGCTCTGAATGAAACCTTTCAGATGAGCGACCAAAACCAGAAATATTTCACTATCTGGTATGGCGTGCTCAACTGTGCCAATCGGCAGTTACTATATGCCAGTGCCGGGCACCCCCCAGCCATTTTGATCTCTGAGCAGCCGCAGGGATTTAGTGCTGAGCGGCTGCGCACCCCCGGCATGCCCATTGGTATGATGCCAGAGGCCCGCTACCAGTGGCAGCGGTGCCAGGTTCCCCCCAACAGCACCCTCTATCTTTTCAGTGATGGGCTATATGAGGTGCTTCAGGACAACCGGGAATACATTGGGCTAGACGGTTTCATTGATTTTCTATCCCAGGGCCAGCGGCAAAAACATGTCGATGACATTCTACAGTCTGTAGAGCAGCGGCGAAGCGCCAATAGCGCCACCGATGACATGTCCCTGGTCGCCATCACCTTAGATTAACGCCTAGACTAGGGCAACCTAGCTCAGTACCTTGGCCTCAAACTCAGCCCGATCTGCCAGGACCGCAAAAACCTGGTTCATTCCCGTTAGATCAAACAGCATGCGGACCTGATCGTTGATGCAACAGATGTACAGCTTACGATCAGCTGACCGCACTTTTTTGAGGACCATTACCAAACTGCCTAAGCCCGAACTGTCGATAAAGGTAGTTTTCTTTAGATCAATCAAAATAATTTCGTAGTTCTCCGCCAGGGCCTCATCCACGGCCTTACGAAAGACCTCCGACTGGGTGCTGTCTAAAATTCCCGTCGGTTCAATAACTTTAAAAGAAGACGTCATTTTAATCCCTTACAACAGAATCACAAAAATACGGCTAATGCGGGATGGGATGGCTGCTCTAGCTAGACACGGTTTTGTTCAAACACCTTTTTACAGACGCTTGCAGTAGTACAGACATCCTGCCGGCAGCCAGCGAGGCGCTATTACCTAGGCTGACAAAATTTCCGTGGAAAGGGAGGACTTTTCCGGAGAATAAATGTTTAAGGGTCTGCGATCGAGGCCAATTTCAACCACCAAATCGACCCACTCCCCCTGGCTGCATAGGGGGGTGATAAAAAGCTCTGGGTGCAGCGCCTGCCAGAAATACTGGACAAACTGGTTAAGGGTCGCGTCAGACATCCCTGCCTTGCCCTGAGCCATCATCTGGTGCTCCGCCTGACGCCGCCATCGCTGGCTAATACGGTAGTCCTGCGGGTATAAGATGACCAGCCGATCCAGGAGCGCCCACAGGGGCAGGTAGGCCTGCAGCTGCTGGTTCATGTCCCGCGCAAACTGGCGGTCAGCCTCAGTCTCAATCGGCGGTGGTAGGGGCTGGTCAAACCGCTCAGGCTCAATGGGCCTGACGCCTAGGAACCACCCCTCAAACAGCACGATATCCACGTCCTCAACCCACTCAGGCGTGACCCGGTCCCCCTCCCCCCCATGCAGGGATTTATCAAATCGGGGCAGGGGGACCGCCTCTCCTGGTTGGGCCCGGCGCAGGTGCTCAAGCGTGGCAATGCCGAGATCAATATCATGGGTTCCGGGTGGCCCTCGCCAGATTAGCCGAGGGTCAGTTAGCCGCAGCTGTTGACGATCAGCATAGGTTTTATAGAGGTCATCAATGGACAACCCCGCCGTTCGGCAGCCCATAACCTGCAGCAGCCGCTGCAGAATCTGGGTAAGGGTCGTTTTTCCGGTTCCCTGGCCGCCTAAAAATCCTTGTATCAGGGGAGCAGTTTGGCTAAGACGGGCTGATTTTAGCCGTAGCGCCAGGGGCAGCCAGAGCTGCCAGTAGAGGGGCAGGTAAGCGCTCAGAGACTGGCGGGGCAGGGGCAGCTGATCGTGCAGAGGCACCACCCGATGGAGCCAGCTCAGCCGCTCCTCTAGCGCCTCCCGCACCGTGCTGGGCGTGATTTGCCAGGCTGAGGAACGGCGAACGTCAGCGAGTTCCCAGGCGATTAGCTGCTGCCACTGCTCTTCAGTAACTGGCTGGCCTGTCAGGCTCTGCTCTAAAATTTGCACTGCGTCTGTCATCACTACACCACCTATGAACTGCTAAGCCGGAAGAAGATGCCGCCTGAGTGAATCTGTTCGTCTCGACCGTAGCTGGTTACTGCAACCGACTGCAGGTGGCTGAATAGGGGTTGCCCCAGAGTTTCGATGAGTCTGAGCCAGGGAGCCCGATTGAGCCAGTCTGGCCTAAGGGCCTGCCAGTCGAGGTAGAGGTAGCCTGCATTGGGCAGGGCTAAAGGTTCGGTAGTGGCCTGCCATTCAGGCGAGGTAACCAGGGAGTTACCGTTCACCTGAAATGCCCGGTAGAGGCTGGTGAGCGAGTTGGACAACAGCTCATGCTGGCCCGACTGAGCGTGCAGGCCTGCGACTGCTGTGGTTACGGCTAGTTCGGGGGGTGCTGCCGTTCGAGGTGAGGGGCCGGGGAATGGCTCAGCGGCAATAGATAGACGAGTCCAGGCCGAAACCGATTGACCAGCCAGGGTTAGGGGGCCTACGCTAAGTCCCTGCTGCCGGGCCAGCTCATCAAAGTGGGCCATTGCGGCTGCAGTATTGTCCTGGTGCTGGGCCGCCAGCACCCAGCCGGGCGTGGATTGAGGTGAGTGGGTCACCAACCCCAGAGCATAGTCTCCGGTAATCCAATCTAGTAGCGGTTCTGGGGGTTGGTTAGCCAGAGGAGCCTGTAGTCGCTGCCACAGCGGTTGCCAAGCCGGCACGGCAGCGGCGTAGTGAGGCAAATTGCTGCGGACGTCCTGCCATAGCTGGTCTAGCTGACTACCCACGGCGGCCAGAGCGGTGTCGGCAGGTAAAAATTGAGCTGCCTCGGGCAACAGTTCTGAGGTCACCTGCTGGGGTTGAAATGGATGCCCAGCGGCGGCCAGCAGCACGGTGTCGGCCAGCAGCCCCTGACGGTGGGGACGCAGGGAAAAAATAGCCCGATCTACTACGCCGCCAGGGCTGCCCAGACCCTGAGCCCGAATCGCGGCGGGTGCGCGGGTGGCTAACCCCAACCAGCTGAGGCTGGGCGGCAGGTTGACAACAGCTAGACCAATCCGATTGTCGGAGAGCGAAGCTACGGCCCGGCGATAGCCCAGGTCGTGCTCCAGGTTGAGGTCTCTAGACTGGGCTGCAGTCAGGGCCTGCTGCAAAACCCTAGGATCGTTGGCAAACAGGACAAACTTTTGGCCGACCAGGGCGCTGGCAACAGACTGGAGCGCGGATCTAGCAGCCTCTGACTGAGACTGGTCGGTTTGGGGCTGCTGAGGTTGGGTATAGATCAGCTTGCTGCCTGCAAACTGCTCAAAGCTTAGCCGGTCTCCTGCGATCGCACGCTTCTGCCAAAACAGCTCCAGCACAGCTTTGGCCCGTTCGCTGTCGCGGCAGCTCATGGCCAGCAGGTAGCCAGGCTGGTCGCCGTTCTCAGGATCCTGATCGAGGTCCGCTGTCGTTACAGCAAAGGTAATCTCGCTGTCCAACCAAGGACGAATATCCTCTTCGTAGGTCAGCCCCACCCCAGCCAGCAGAGATTTCTCCAGCCGGGCAATTTCGGCCTGGGTTTGCCGCCGATCGCCTGGGGCGGCTAGCAGCAGCCACAGATCTGTCAGGCGATCGGGGCGAGTCAGCAGCGACACCATAACAGGGGCATTTTTAGGGACAAAGGGAGCCGCCGCAGGCAGCGACTGTCCCCCCTGGCCTAGCAGAAACAGAGGGCTTCGCGATGTGAGCCCGATGAAGCCACCGATTCCCACTACTAACAAAGCCACCACAACCAGAGTCAAGGTGGAAAAAAACGTTCGAACTTTCATGCAATCAAT
>JACVRP010000092.1 GCA_014534385.1 Cyanobacteria bacterium Co-bin13 | reverse complement strand
TCGGGTCAGGAGAAAGCGCCGGTTAAGGGTTAACCGTTTCGGCGTGGGTAAAGAACCGCGCCAGCTCAGCCAATATAAAGCTAGTCAGCCATAGCTTGCCACAGGTAGCCTACCTCTACCAGGGTCTAATACTACACCGAGAGGGGAGGTTACTCTAGTTGCCACTTCCTGGAGTGGATGGGGAAGGGGTGGATGGGTGGATGGGGAAGGAGTTAGGCCGCTGTTTCGTTGGGTCTGCGCTGTTAGGTATCAAGGGACTTACAGCTTCCATTCATCTTTCATTTGAACAGCCCAGCTAAACTCCCGAGATTTAGGCCGCCCGGAGGTTGAACTCCAGGCCATGAAGCTTCCCCCGCAAGTACAAACCAAACCCAAGTCCCTTAATTAACCCAGCTCATTCGTATATCGAAGCAAAGCATTGTCCCACCCATCCACCCATCCACCCATCCACCCCTAAATCTCGTCAGCCAACCCAACTGCCGCCTGCAGCGAGGGCAAGCCGTGGGTCTCAAGCTGGGCCAGCAGTCCTTCTAGCACTCGCCGCACCATCCAGGGGCCTTCGTATATCCAGCCGGTGTAGGTCTGCAGCAGGCTGGCTCCAGCGGTGAGTTTTTCCCAGGCATCGGCGGCGGTGAAGATGCCACCTACGCCAACAATCGGCAGCTGGCCCTGGGTTTCCTTCCAGATAAAGCGAATGACCTCGGTCGAGCGGCTCCGCAGGGGAGCGCCGCTAATGCCCCCAGCTTCTTCGGTGATGGGGCGACCTGTAACCGGCAATATTTGGGTTTTGAGGTGGTCTCGACGGATGGTGGTGTTGGTGGCGATAATGCCTGCCAGCTGGTAACGCTGGGCTAGGTCGACGACAGCTGCGATCGCATCCCACTCCAGATCGGGCGCAATCTTGACTAGTAGAGGTTTTTGCTCGGTGTTAGCCTGCTGCAGCGCCTGTAGAATCGGCGCTAGCTGGTCGGTGGCCTGCAGGTCTCGTAGCCCAGGCGTGTTGGGCGAAGAGACATTGACTACAAAGTAGTCTCCCCAGGGCTGCAGCTGCTTAAAGCTGGTCAGATAGTCTTGGGCGGCGTCTTCTAGGGGAGTGATCTTGGACTTGCCCAGGTTGATCCCGATGGGAATGGTGGAGCGTCCGTCGGGCCAGAGGTTGGTCAGGTATGCGGCCATCGCGGCAGCACCCTGATTGTTGAAGCCCATGCGATTGAGGACTGCCTGGTCTTCGATCAAACGAAACAGTCGCGGCTGGGGATTGCCTGGCTGGGCGTGGCAGGTGACGGTGCCCAGCTCCGCAAAACCAAAGCCAAATAGCGGCCAGGCTCGGGCAGCAGCGCCATCTTTGTCAAAGCCTGCTGCCAGCCCCAGGGGATTGGCAAAGGTCAGGCCCCAAAGGCGCTGCTGCAGCCGCTCATCTTCCACTGTGAGCTGGCGGCGCAACCATTCCTGGCGCTGACGGCTCCAGCCTGCAGAGGTGGGTTGGGCCAGCCAGACCAGGCTGGCCATTGCGGATCGGTGCAGCCACTCCGGATCAAGCTTGAGTCCAGAAAACAGCAGCGGTCGGATAAGCTGGGTGTAGGGATCGGACGGGCCTGTAAATGTTTTGCTCAACGGGATTTTTGAAAGATTTTTGGGTACTTTGATAATGCCATCTCTGCAGCAGCAGAGGCGCGGCGTTAACCCCTTCTACCGTATCGCTAATCCTACTGCCAGTGCTCAGAGAAATGGCTGGGGAGTAGCCCACCCAAGAAGGGCCTTCAGGGACCGGCAAACCGATTTTTTCTTCAGCCACAGCCACTGCTTCTGGTTCTCTGCATCTGCACTATAGTGTTAACACCCTGGCTTGAAGTCGCCAAACCTGGCGTCGGTGATTCCATGCGAGCATCTATCCTCTTTCCTTAGCCCCTCTATCCATTTCCCCATCGACCACCGAAGGAGGTCAGTTAAATCGTATGAGTCAGTCTCATACTGGGCCAGCCTATGAAAAGCAAATGGTGTCTCTGGGGCGAGTTTTGCAAACCCTGCGAGATGCTCAGACGGGCGATGAGGCAGTCAGGGTAGCCCTCGACCACGTGCGATCTGAATTTGATTTTGAGGTGAGCTGGATTGGCCTGTACGACCGGGTCAATCACAAGCTGCTCACCAAAGCCTGCCACGCACCCAAGGGCCTGCGGTTTATTCGGACCCACCTAAACCTGACTCCCGGCGACGTAATGGAGCAGGTGGTGATCCAGCAGCGGCCTTTGATCGTGGCCGATTTTCAGAATGAGCCGAGGGGGGGAGAGTGGGTTGCGATCGCTAAGCATTTGGCCCTACAGAGTGGCGTTTTGTTTCCCATTCGGCGACAAGACGTATGCTTTGGCATTCTGCTGCTGGGGTCTCAGCGGTGGGGCATTAGTCCGACGACTGGAGAACGGGCACACCTCTCCATGCTGATGAACTTCCTGGGCGATGCCCTCTATCAGCACGAGGCGGAGGCCCAGCGGCAGCAGATCAAGCGCCCCGACCAGCCCCTGCTAACCCTATTGGAAAAGCTAGGAACCCTGGAGGGCCTAGATGCTCGCCTGCGGGCTGTCTCCCAGGAGACCCAAAAATTCATTCAGCCCACTCGCACTCGGGTTTTCTGGTTTGAGCCCAAGGGCAACTACTTTTGGCAGCGCAGCCAGCCCAACCAGAAACAGTTTGTCAGCACTCTCAACGAAGCAGCAACCCCCACGCTGATGATCCCAACCGAGGAAGTTCGGGGGTTTTACCAGTCTCTCAGCAACAATCAGCTGATTGTCGTTGGCGAAATTCAAAGCTCGCTCAAGGCCACCGTCACCGAGCGCATGATGCAGCTGCTCAAGGCCCGCTCGCTGATGGCTGCACCGATTCTCTACCAGGGCAGCCTACTGGGCTTTGTTGCCGTGGAAGGAGACAGCGCCCGCATCTGGAGTGAGCCCGAAAAAACTTTTTTACAGGGAGTGGCCCGGCTGGTGGCCCTCGCTCTGCCCGTTTCTGAAACTGATGATCGAATTCGCCAAATGGAGGCCAACCAGCGCCTGACCAGCGGCATCGTGCGGGGCATTCACAGCGACTTAGACTGGCGCAAGGCTCTGGAGGTCTGTGCCATAGATCTGTCCTCGCTGCTCTCAGTCCGGCAGTTTATTGTGCTGATTTTTGACGAAGACTGGGGCGGTTACGAACTCTGCTTCCAAAGCCAGGTCTCCCAGACTAAAGGCGTGCCAATGGCCTGGCCGGGGCTGGATGACGTGGACTGGCAAATGCTGGAGCGCAGCACGGCCGCTATTTGCGTGGAGGACATCACCCACGACCTGAAGCTGATGGCCTGGCGGCCTATTCTGCAAAACTTGGGCGTGCGCTCAGTGATGGCCTGTAACGTAGCACCGGGCAATGCTCCTAAGGGAGTGGTGCTGGTCTGCGACCAGATCAGCCGCCACTGGATGCCACTGGAATCGTCTTTGCTAGAGACAGTCAGCCAGCAGCTGGGGCTGCTCCTGCATCAGTGGCAGCTGCAGCGGCAGATGGACCAGCAGGAGCACGTCTACGACTCGATTCAGTGGGGCCTGCGAACCATTCAGCGCACCTATGACCTGGACGGGCTGGAAAAAAATACCGTGCAGCACCTGGCTCAGCTGCTGCAGCTGCCAGCGGTGGCCCTGGTTACCTGGCAGCCGGGGGAGGATATTGCCCGCGTCAGTCAGGCCACCATCCAGGATAAAGAGTTTTGGGTTGACGCGGACTGTGAAATTTTCGTTGGCTCCGATGCGATTCTTAACTGGGCTCTGCAGACAGACGGCATTTTGCCCCTGGTGCTAGAGGATTTGCCCGATATTTCTCGGCGCTGGATCTCTGGCCCAACGGGCTGCAAGTTTTTGGTCATGGCTCTGCGCACTGCGCCTGACCACCGACCGACGGCGTTGCTGGTGGTGGTGGGTCGGCCTGAGCGGCGCTGGGCGGAGCACCACATCAACATCTTGACCCTAATGACCAATCAGCTGGCCTGGTCTCGCCGCCACTTGGGGCTGGTGGCCATGCTGATGACTCAGCGAGAGGCGCTAGAGCAGCTGAACTGGTACAAGCAGCACCGCTTTGAGGAGCTGTACCGGCTGCTGCATAAGCATGCTCAGCGGCTGACCGAGCTCAGTCAAAATGACCTGGAAGGCCAGCCTCACCAGCAGGCCCTGCGGGAGCTAGAAGCGCTGATGGACAGCATGAAGCCGACCCTCAGCCGGGAGGATTGGCAGCTCCACGGCGAATACCAAACGACGCCGCTGATCAGCCTGCTAACGCGTCTGATGGAGCGGGTCAACGGCCTGATCCAGCAGCAGCAGCTCTGGACTAAGGTACACAATGAGAGCAATTTGGTGATTGGCGGTGACATTGCCAAGATTGAGCTGGTGCTGTGTGAGCTGATGGGGGCTGCCTGTTTGCGATCGCACCCCGGCGGTCGGATCGATATCTGGTGCCGCCAGGTCGATCGCAGCTGGCTCGAACTCTCCATCACCGACGATGGCGAAATGACGCCCCGCCTAATTGAGGAACTGCAAAAGGGCCGCTCCGATGACACGCTGGCTCCTTCCACCCTGGATGAGCCGCCCGGCCTACACTTTGCCATCTGTAAAACCCTCATGGCACAGATGGGCGGTGAGTTTAGCCTGAGCAGATTAGAAGACAACCGCATTCTCAGCCGGGTGCTGCTGCCCATTGCTTCTCCCACGGGGCGGCAGTCCCATCAAGGCACCGTCATCAACAAGCCTTTCTTCCACAAACCCGGCCATTAAAAAGTCAGAGGGCAGCTGCTAGCTGCCCTCTGACCTGGTCTCAACTATTTTGGGGTTGAAACCTATTCTTGAATCTCAGCCACCGGCAGCACCTGAGCGATCTCTGGGGCACCCGTCGAGCTTTGCAGCATCGGCGTGCGAATGACCGAGTCGTTTGCGATCGTAAACAGAGGATTCGACAGAATGCCAGCCAGGGAAGTTGCTATGGTAGCCAGCACCAGACTCACCTGCAGAGGCCGCATACCGGGCAGATCCCAGCGCACCTGCGGATAGTTCTTGACCGCATCTGACATTTCCTGGGGCTCTTTTACCACCATCATCTTGATCACACGAATGTAGTAGTAGATCGAGATCACGGTAGTAACCAGACCAATCAGCACCAGACCATAAGCACCCGCCTGCCAGCCTGCCCAAAAGATGTAGAGCTTACCAAAGAAACCAGCCAGCGGCGGAATGCCTCCCAAAGACAGCAGACAAATGCTGAGGCCCAGGGTCAGCAGCGGATCTTTTTGATATAGACCGCTGTACTCGCTGATCTGGTCGGTGCCAGTTCGCAGGGAGAACAAAATCACGCAGGTGAAAGCGCCTAGGTTCATAAACAGGTAGACCAGCAGGTAGAAGATCATGCTGGCATAGCCAGCATCGGTACCGACTACCAGGCCAATCATCACAAAGCCTGCCTGACCAATCGACGAATAGGCCAGCATCCGCTTCATGCTGGTCTGGGCCAGAGCCACCACGTTGCCCAGCACCATACTGAGAATAGCCAGGGCAGTAAACACGAAATGCCACTGCTCAGTCACCATCGGGAAGGCGCTGACCAACAGGCGAATGGCCAGAGCAAATCCCGCCGCCTTAGACCCTACCGAGAGAAAGGCCACAACCGGCGTCGGCGACCCCTCATACACGTCGGGCGTCCACTGGTGAAAAGGCACCGCTGCGATCTTGAAAGCGATTCCAGCAATCACAAAAACCAGCGCCACAACCAACCCAATCGGCGCATCAGATCCGTCTGCAAGGATATTGGCGGCTACCTCGCTAAGGTGAGTCTGCCCGCCCGATAGGCCGTAGAGCAGAGAGACCCCATAGAGGAAAATGGCGGAGCTAGCGGACCCAATAGGAGGTACTTTAGGGCAGCCTCGTTAGAGCGAGGATCCCGCTTCATGTAGCCCGTCAGCAGATAGGAAGAAATACTCAGTGTCTCTAGGGAGACGAAGACCATCACCAGCTCGTCGGCCCCCGACAGGAACATACCGCCCAGCGTCGCAGTCATCAAGATGACCAAAAACTCTGCTAGGGAGGTACCAGACTGCTCGACGTAGCGCACTGACATCGGTACGGTCACCGCCGCTGACAGCGCAATAATCGCTCGAAACACAACGCTCAGGGCATCGCTGTTGAAGCCGCCCAAGAAGCCGATCGAGTTGGCAATGTCCCACTGGAAGAAGAGCGCCACTACTGCGGAAAGCAAGCCCACTAGGCAAGCATAGGGAGTCCACCGGGAAGACGCCCGGCCCTGGATCAAGTCTCCCACCAGGACAAGGAGAATTGTCAGAATGACAATGCCCTCAGGCAAAATCGTGCCCGCATTGAGTTGAGCACTCAAAGTCGCGAAATCCATTGGCTCCGGCACCTCAGGTAAACGTTCAGCAGAGATTAAGCAGTAGATGGCAACTTGCCGATTATAGAGGCTGATTCCTTAAGCGGCTGCCTCTCTGACACCTCCCCACGGCAAAGCCCTAGGGAAATGTCTGTAAATATCTGTATATCAGGCATCTTATCGCGTCGCGCTAGTCAGTTGATGATTACTCAATAATTTCAGGAAAAGCTTATGGGACAGCCCGGTATCGTCAGAAAAAGGGACTGGTAAAGCAATTAGTCTGGTTATTTCCTGCAAATCTCTGGAAAAGCTGCTCAAGCTTCATTTTTTTTAATTTTCGAGCTTTTATCTCCCTTTCCTAAGTACAGCTGCCCCCTAAATCCTCAGTTTTCTCCCAGATTTACACTAGACGACAGCCCGCATTTAGAGATATCGATATAAAAAAGGAGAGATAACGAATTCTGTTCGGTCGTAGATTATTGAGTTTACGGACTTCCCCCTTTCAAGATTTCATCCGTGCAGTAAAGTGGTTAGCACCTGGGAATGCTTCCAGCAGTTCCTCTGGCTTAAGCAGGTTTCCCTGGTAGCGAGCCTCTTCCCCAGCCGATAAGCCCCACCCCTACCCCCCCTCCTCGACAAAACTATCCTCGGAGAAACGCTAAGACAGCTTATGCCGACGCTCGTCATCGTTGAGTCCCCCACCAAAGCCAAAACGATTCGCAACTACTTACCCAAGGGGTATCGGGTAGAGGCTTCCATGGGCCATGTGCGCGATCTGCCCAAGTCGGCCAGCGAAATTCCCGCTAACGTTAAGGGCGAGAAGTGGGCTCAACTGGGGGTTAACCCAGAGGCTGACTTTGAGCCTCTCTACGTAGTGCCTAGCGACAAGAAAAAGGTCGTCAAGACCCTACAAGACGCCCTTCGAGAAGCCGATGAGCTGGTGCTGGCAACGGACGAAGATCGAGAAGGCGAAAGCATTAGCTGGCACCTGCTACAGGTGCTCAAGCCCAAGGTGCCAACCAAGCGCATGGTGTTCCATGAGATCACCGAAGAGGCCATTCAGTCTGCCCTAAAGAACTGCCGAGACATTGACGATCAGCTGGTTAGGGCCCAAGAAACTCGCCGCATTCTTGACCGACTGGTGGGCTATACCCTATCGCCCCTGCTGTGGAAGAAGATTGCCGGCGGGCTGTCTGCCGGGCGGGTACAGTCGGTGGCCGTCAAGCTGTTGGTGAAGCGGGAGAAAGAGCGACGCGCCTTCCGCAAAGGCTCGTACTGGGATCTCAAGGCTTCTCTGCTAAAAGAGCAGAGCCCCTTTGAGGCCAAGCTGGTAACCCTGGGCGGCACCCGGCTGGCTAACGGCAGCGACTTCGATGAATCTACCGGCCAAATCGCAGCCGGTCGTAACGTGCTGCTGCTGGGTGAGGAACAGGCCCGAGAACTGCAGCAGCGGCTCCAGTCAGGAGCTTGGACCGTTAGCAATCTAGATGAGCGCCCCTCCACCCGCAAGCCGTCTGCACCCTTCACCACCTCTACGCTGCAGCAGGAGGCTAACCGCAAGCTGCGGCTCTCTGCCCGAGAGACCATGCGAGTAGCTCAAAACCTCTATGAGCAGGGCTACATCACATACATGCGGACAGACTCGGTCAACCTGTCGCAGCAGGCAGTGGCGGCGGCCCGAGCCTGTGTCGAGCAGCGCTACGGCAAGGAGTACCTGAGTCCCAAGCCGCGCCAGTACACAACCAAATCTAAGGGAGCCCAAGAAGCTCACGAAGCGATTCGGCCTGCTGGCAGCACCTTCAGAACCCCGCAGGAAACGGGGCTATCCGGCCGTGAGTTTGCCCTCTACGATCTGATCTGGAAGCGGACGGTCGCCACCCAGATGGCAGAGGCTCGCCAGACTCATATCACGGTCAGCCTTGAAGTTGACGATGCGGTTTTTCGGGCGACCGGCAAGCGTATTGATTTTCCGGGCTTTTTCCGGGCCTATGTGGAGGGTTCAGACGATCCCGATGCGGCGCTGGAAGATCAGGAGGTAATCTTGCCTCGGATGGCGGTGGGAGATGCGATCGCATGTTCCGACCTAGAAGCCATTGGCCACGAAACCCAGCCACCCGCCCGCTTTACCGAAGCCTCGCTGGTCAAGACGCTGGAGAGCGAAGGCATTGGCCGCCCCAGTACCTATGCCACCGTCATCGGCACTATCGAGGACCGGGGCTATGCCCGCCTGGTGAGCAATAGCCTAGTGCCAACATTTACCGCCTTTGCCGTCACCTCACTGCTGGAAAACCATTTCCCAGACCTAGTAGATGTGGGCTTTACCGCTCGCATGGAGCAAACGCTCGATGACATCTCAACGGGCGAGGTAGAGTGGTTGCCCTACCTGCAAACCTTCTACCGAGGCGACCAGGGGTTAGAAAATCAGGTCCACGAGCGAGAGAGCCAGATCGATCCGGCTGACGCTAGAACAGTTAAGCTCGCCGATTTAGAGGCCCGCGTCCGGATTGGCCGCTATGGTCCCTACATTGAGGTTGAGAACGAAAACGAACCCATCAAAGCCTCGATTCCTCAAGATGTGCCGCCAGCGGATCTCGACATTGAGCAGGTTGAGCGCATCCTGAAGCAAAAGCTGGAAGGGCCTGAAAAGGTGGGTCTGCACCCCGAAACAGGAGAGCCAATCTTCTTGAGGGTTGGCCCCTACGGTCCCTTTGTCCAGATGGGTGAAAAAACGGATGAAAATCCCAATCCCAAACGGGCATCTCTCCCCAAAGGGGTGAACTCAGAAGATGTGACGCTAGAGGTTGCCGTTGGGCTGCTGGCGCTGCCCCGCACCCTGGGCTTTCACCCCGAAACGGGAGCACCCGTTAAGGCCAGCCAGGGTCGCTTTGGCCCCTACATCGTCCATGACCAGGGCAAAGAGGGCAAAGACTACCGCTCCCTCAAAAAAGATGACGATGTTTTGAGCGTCACGCTGGAACGGGCCCTCGATCTGCTGTCTGAACCCAAATCAAGCCGAGGCCGCAAGAAATCGGTTGAGCCACTGCGAGAGCTGGGCAAACACCCGGAGGACGAGGAGACCATCGCCATTTTCAACGGTCCCTACGGCCCCTACGTCAAGCACGGAAAGACCAACGCATCGGTGCCAGAAGGTGTTGAGGTTGAAGCGGTCACGGTAGAGCAGGCAGTTGAATGGCTCAACAGCAAGGCCGGCGGCAAAAAGAAAACCACCGGGCGCAAGACGTCTAGCCGCACCACCAAAACAGCCGCCGCTAGCAAAACCACCACAGCGAAAAAGACGACTAAGTCTACGACAGCAAAGTCCACAACAGCCAAATCAACAACGGCTAAATCGAGTTCGACCAAGTCGGGCACGACTAAGTCAGGCACGACTAAGTCAGGGACTACTAAGTCGAGTTCGACAACGAAGTCACGCAGCT
Organism: Cyanobacteria bacterium Co-bin13; assembly: GCA_014534385.1. Classification (GTDB taxonomy): domain Bacteria; phylum Cyanobacteriota; class Cyanobacteriia; order Phormidesmidales; family Phormidesmidaceae; genus JACVSF01. Next base: position 456 of record JACVRP010000092.1, on the reverse strand, counting down.
CAAAGTCTAAGGCTGCTGAATAACTAAGGGTCAGTCTAGGCAGGCTAGGCAGTGCTCAGCCTGCCTAGCGAACACTAATTTCCTAGCCAGCTACAGCGGATCTTCAGCAGGGACGCACTACGGAGCAATAGACGACTATGGGCTTGCCCCGGTGCAGCCTCTGTAGCTCTAATACAAAAAACATTTGGACCGTTGGATTGAAACATGAGGTTCTAGTTCATGGGGTGTGAACTAGGGAACCAGAACCCACTCTCCTAGCATTAGAAGCAAGGGGTGACAGCTATAAAGCCTATCTAATTACGCTTTGTAGTATTTTGTAGTACGATTGATTTGACCTGCAAAGTCCTGCTGCTATCGCCTAGCTTCAGCAGCCCTAGCTAACCGTATAGCTGTTGCTACATTGCTTAGGACATCTAGTTGGGTGTGGGGGCTTTGCCCCCATCCGGGGGTTCCGCC
>JACVRP010000119.1 GCA_014534385.1 Cyanobacteria bacterium Co-bin13 | reverse complement strand
CCGTCGGCCGCCGCGCCCGTCAGCGGGAGCGTGACCACGAACTCGGCCCCGGCCCCCGGCCCGCCGCTATGGGCCTCGACCCGCCCGCCGTGCAGCTCCACCAGGTGCCGGACGATGGCTAGCCCCAGGCCCAGTCCGCCAAACTTGCGGGTCGTGGTGGAGTCTGCCTGGCGGAAGTATTCAAAGACGTAGGGCAGGAAGTCAGGGTGAATGCCTTTGCCGGTGTCGATAATGGTAATCTCAGCAAACTGGGGGTGCGAGGGTTGAGGGCTTGGGGGAGCGGGCGGCATTGAGCCTGACAGCTCTGCTCCTTGTCCTTGACTCTCTGCCCGCGCTAACCTCACCTCAACCTGCCCCCCTGCGGGAGTGAATTTGACGGCGTTAGACAGCAGGTTCCACACTACTTGCTGCAGGCGAGCCGGATCGCCCAAAACCATAAGGCTCTTTTCTGCTGTCTCTTCACGCTTCACCTCGATGGCCTTGGCTTCTGCGGCGAGCCGCACGGTTTCTAACGCAGCTTCGATCACCGCCGCCAGATCAACGGGGGCCATAGTCAGGCTGAGCTTGCCCTGGAGAATGCGGGAGACGTCTAGCAGGTCTTCGATTAGCTGGGTCTGGAGTTGGGCGTTGCGCTCGATGGTTTCGAGGGCGTGGTGGGTTTTGGCAGCATCGAGTCTGCCCAGGCGCAGGAGCTTGGCCCAGCCCAAAATTGGGTTGAGGGGCGACCTGAGTTCGTGGGAGAGGACTGCCAAAAACTCGTCTTTAATCCGGTTGGCGGCTTCGGCCTCCTGGCGGGCAGCCTGTTCCCTGAGCAGGAGCTGTTCGCGTTCGGCTTCGGCCTGCTTGCGAGCGGTAATGTCAAAATTTACGCCAATCAGGCGAATGGGCTGGTGGTTGCTGCCGTGAACCACCATGCCCTGGCTAGAGAGCCAGCTGATGCTGCCATCGGGCCTGATAATGCGAAACTCGGTAGAGAAGCTGCCCCCCTGCGCCAGGACTTGCTCTGTCAACGCCTGCGCTGGCGGCAAATCGTCGGGATGAATGAACCGAAAGAAGGTGTCGGCCTTAAGCTCGGTTTTGTCTTTGTCCATGCCTAACAGCTTGTACTGGTTGACATCCCACCGCTGCACATTGGTTTCTAAATTCCACTCCCAGGCTCCCATGTGTCCGGCATCTAGGGCCAGTCTGAGCCGTTCTTCACTCTGGCGCAGGGCATTTTCGACCTGCTTGCGATCGCTAATATCCGTCGATACCCCTATCAGGCCAATGATGTGACCCTGCTCATCGCGGTAGGGTGACTTGCTAGAGAGGTAGGCCCGGCTACCGCTGGGAAAGTCTAGCACCTCCTCAAAGGTCAGGACTTGCCCAGTTTCGATCACCGTTTGATCGTTGGCCGTAATTTGGTCCGCAGCCTGGCTGTTCAGCAGAATTTCAGCGTTGGTTTTGCCAATGACCTCGGCTTCTGATTTATCCAGGCGGTTTAGCAGGGCTGAGTTGGCCATCATAATTCGGCCCTGGCGGTCTTTGACGTAGATCAGCGTGGGGGTTGATGCATTGATGGCGTTGAGAATGGCCGTACTTTTTCGCAGCGTTTCTTCGGCTGCTCTGCGGTTGGTGATGTCTTGAAAGTAAACCGCTAGCCCGTCATGTAAAGGATTGACGTGAACCTCAAACCAGCGCGATGGATTGGCAACGCCATGGGTCTCAAACACCAGCGGCACCTGTTCGTCAGCGGCTTGATGAAAGTTGTGCTCAAACGAGGTGCCGAGCGCTCCCGGAAACAGAACCCAGACCGACTGGCCGAGCATCTCCTCCCGCGTTTTCCGCATGATTTCTTCGGCATGGCTGTTGACGTAGACAAATCGCCTCTGCCGATCGAGGATATAAAACCCGCTGGTAATGCTTTCTAAAACATCGATGACGCGCTGGTTGGCGCTACGCAAAGAGGTTTCATGGACCTGTAGCTGCAGCAGGTTGCGATCGAGCCGCTGATTGGTGGCCCGCAGCGACCCGCAGAGCACGCTGATCAAAAGGCATTCCAAAACGAAGATGACTAGGCGAACTGTGTTGGTCAGGTCAAGGACTAGGGAAAAACGGGGTTCCAGGAAGAAGAAGTTGCTAATCAGCGCCGCCAGCAGCGTTGCTATCACTCCGGCGCGAATGCCTGCCTGCCAGGCACTCACGACGACGGCTCCAAAGAACAGCAGAAACGGTGTTTGGGTCATTCTGGCGAGTGGATTGAGCGTCAGCATTAGCACTAGCGCTCCTCCCACGCTGAGCACTGCCGTAGTGTAGGGGGACCGGTGCAGGTAGGCCAGCACAGGGTACAGTGGGCGCAAAGTAGCCCAACCCAACCTGGTGGAACGGGGGTAGTCAGAATCTGGCAGGCTGAGTCTAGGCATTGAGCTAGATAAGGTTCAGAGAAATGAGGACTGAACGAGGCAGAGAACCGCCTGCACCAAGGCTTCAGGATCGACAGGCTTAGGGAGATGCTGCTGAAATCCGGCGGCTAGCGCCTGCTTTAGGTCATTTTCACTAGCATAGGCGGTGAGCGCAATCGCAGGGAGGAAGGGTTTTTGCTGGGTGGCTTCTTGCGATCGCACCTGCTCAATCAGCCCGTAGCCATTCATCTCAGGCATGCCAATATCACTGAGCAAAATGTCTGGCCTGGTTTGGGCCAAGACGGCTAGGGCTTCCTGGGCCGATGCTGCTGTAGTGACCTTTGCCCCAGCCTGCTGCAGCACAAAGCTAGCAAAGTCTCGGCTGTCGGTTTCATCATCGACGACCAGGGCGCAGATTCCCCGCAAACAGGCTGTGGCAGAGGCCGGATCGATCTGGGTCTTCCCAGCGTTGCGCGCTGATACCGGGTGCCGCAGCAGGGGCAGCTGCACGGTAAAGGCAGCCCCTTTGCCCTCACCAGCGCTATCTACCCAAACCGTGCCGCCGTGCAGCTCTACCAGGTTCCGAACAATCGCAAGGCCCAGCCCCAATCCTCCAAACCGGCGCGTTGTGGTGCTGTCTGCCTGCCGAAAATAGTCAAACACGTAGGGCAGGAAATCGGGGCGAATGCCCTTGCCCGTGTCGGTAACGGTAATTCGGGCGAATTGGGGGGGTGGGGTTTGGCGGTCAGAGGCCAGCGTCGAATCTGCTAACCCTGCCCCCTGCCCCTGACTGCCGACGCCCTCTAGCCTCACCTCAACTCGGCCCCCAGCATCGGTAAACTTAACCGCATTAGACAGCAGGTTCCAGACAATCTGCTGCAGTCGAGCAGCATCGCCCAACACCGGCCCTACTGCAGGATCGATCTCGGTTTCAATGGCAATGGCTTTGGCGGTGGCGGCAGCCTGCACTGTTTCGAGAGCTTCCTTAATGATGGCTGATAGCAGCAGGGGAGTCATGCTCAGGCTCATCTTGCCACGCAAAATGCGGGAGACATCCAGCAGATCTTCAATCAGCTGAGACTGCAGCCGAGCGTTGCGCTCGATTGTGCTGAGGGCCTTTTTTAAGGTGTTGGGCTCTACTGTGCGGCTCAGCAGCAGCTTGGCCCAGCCCAAAATCGGGTTGAGGGGCGACCTGAGTTCGTGGGAGAGCACCGCCAAAAATTCGTCTTTGATGCGGTTGGCAGACTCGGCCTCTTCGCGGGCGACGCGCTCTCGATGCAGCAGCAGCTCTCGTTCTCGCTCCATCTGCTTGCGATCGCTCAGGTCGAGCACAAAGCCGATCACCTGATTCTGCGTTTCCTCAATCAGCGCTGAGCCCAACAAGATCGGCACCCGGCTGCCGTCTTTGCGAATGTATTCCTTTTCAAAGGGGGTACAGACCCCCTGGGTTCTGAGTTCTTCGACCGATCGCTGGCTGACCTCAGCAAATTCGGGCGGCGTCATCTCCCGCCAACGCACCCGGTTGGCCTGCAGGTCTTCGCGGCTATAGCCCACCATCTTCAAAAAAGCGTCGTTAGCCTCTAAAACAGTGCCGTTCATATCCGCCAAGATCACGCCAATGACGTTGGACTCGACCAGGCGGCGAATTTTGGCTTCGCTCTGGCGCAGCTCAAACTCTGCCCGGTCACGCTCGGCAGTGCGGGTGATCAGGCGGTCGCGCATGGCCCCAAAGGTGGTCGCCAGATGGGCTACCTCTTGAATGCTGCTGCGGGGTAAGGGAGCCTGGGCGTCTCCGGCGGCCAGACGATCGGTGGCGTAGGCCAGCGCCAGCAGCGGCCGGGTCAGCCGGCGGGCCAGCAGCAGACCAATAACCAGGGCAATGGCGGCGACTGTAAAAAGCACTTCAAAGTCGCGGTTGCGGCGAATATTGAGGGCCTGCAAAGCATCGGCGGCTGGGCGATCGACAACGATTCCCCAGCCCAGTCTGGGCACCTGAGCATATCCGGCCAGATGCCAGGCGGCCTCGTACCAGTATTGCAGCCCCCCCGGCAGTGCATCTGGCGTTAGTAGGGCTGCGACCGGCGGCACTTTGGAATAATCGGTAAAGGCTTCAACCAAGCTGGTGTCAGGATGGGCAATCACCCGGCCTTGGTCATCGACCAGGTACGCCTGGATACCCGTCCTGCCGCCATTTTCAACGAGGTGCTCTATCACCCGTGAGGCCTCAATGGCTCCGGCAACGACCCCGGCAAACTCCCGATTGGAGTCGTATAGGGGAGCCGTAAAGGTAAAAATAGGCCGCTGAATGACTCGCCCAATGCGGATATTCAGCGTGGGTTCTCCCAGGAGCTTGGCTGCTTTGTAGGAATTGAGCGTGGCGATGGAGGGGCTTAAGGGGCGATCGTCGCTGCGTGCGATCGCATTACCCTCAGCATCAAAGGTTGTCAGCACGATCACATCAGAGTATTCCTGGTTAATCTGCCGCAACAGGCTGCGCTGCTCCTGCGGCGGCAGGGCTGCCAGGTTAGGCTGCTTGGCCAAAGCCTGAACAGCGGCTCGATGCAGGCTGACATAGGTGGCCAAATCCTGGGAGAGCGTAACCGCCAGCGTCTGCTGCAGGGCCAGCGCCTGATTGATGATCGTCTGCTCCTGGGGCAGCGTTACCAACATCACAGCAAAGAGCAGCGGCAGCGTTACAATGCCCACCAAAATCACCGCTAGCTGAGTCCGCAGCGTGCTTGGGTCGAGGCGGCGAAGCGCCTTACTCAGCCACGGCAGCAGTGCCAGCAAAGTGCCCAGACCGCCGTAAAACAGCACCGAGTTCCAGGTGGGAAACCCCAGCCCCAACGTCCATGACCAAAGCACGCCCCCCGCTGCCACATGGGCCACCCAAAAAAGCCAGCGGGGGGTTTGGGGAATGAAGTAAACCAGCAGCAGCGCCAGCCCACTGATTAAATAGGCCGTGCCGTATGCCAGCAGGTAGGGCCGCACCGGATCATAAAGATGCGCCCCAAACTGAGGGTTGAAGGGAAGCAGAACAATGATGCCATCCAGCATCATGCGAATGCCCATCAGTAGGGCAAACAGATCAACGCCGCGTTTAGTCAACAGCCGCCAGCGGCTCTGCAAAAAAGGAGCCAGGGTCGTGCCAATTCCCAAAATGCCGAAGTCTACCAGGGCAGTCCAGGTGCCCGCTAACAGATGCCCGCCGGCTGCCTGCAGCAAAGCCGACCCTGCCAGGACATGGGCAAAGACAATAACCGGGCGGTGAGGCAGCAGGGTGACGGCAGTAATCAGGGCCGCGCCCGCAATGACCTGCCAGCTCCCCAGCCAAGGCAGATGGGCTTGAATCGGAACAAAAACGTGGGTGCTGAGGTTGTGAGGCACCATCAGCATCAACGTTCCCCGGACGGCAAGATAAATGCCTATAAACCACTGTAGGGTGTCGATCCAGAGGCTCCGCTTCATTTTGACCAATAATTGTCCAGCCTGATTTTCCAACCTTAGGCAGAAGATACGGTCTACCTCAGGGATGATTTATATTTTGGAGCTAATCTCTACTTAATCTCATAAAATCCTCAACTTGATATGACAAGGTATCTGGCTTAACCATCTGAGTTGGGGAAAGCGCCTATAGTCAAGCGCAATTCGACCACCGCACCTCACACCACAGATGCCTATGACTGCAACTAAGCAATGGGGCACCGAACCTTACTGGGGCCTTGACTTTGACCTTGACCCGCAGTGGTGCCTGACCCCGGCCCAGCAGGACCTCCAAAGCCAGCTGATCGACCTGTGCCAGCGAGTGCTGCGGCCCAACGCGCTCAAGTCAGATGCCGAACTGATCTACCCCCGCGAGAACTTTAAGGCGCTGGCCGAGCTGGGTTTGCTGGGCCTGCTGGTGCCCAAGGCGTGGGGCGGCCTGGGCGAAAATCACACCTGCGCCGCAATGGTGGTCGAAACCATCGCCCGCTATGGCTGCCCCAGCACTGCCATGTGCTTCACTATGCACACTGGAGCCGTTGCGGCGGCGCTGTTTCGGGCGGCTGAGAATCCTGAGCTACAGTCGGTGCTCAGACGGCTAGACAAAGATGTTTTTATTGGCACCCTGTCTTACTCTGACCCCGAAACCGGCTCGCACTTCTGGTATCCCACTTCCTCACGGGCTGAGGCGCTGGCAGAGGGCTGGCAGGTCTTCAAGAAAGCCTCATGGACGACCTCTGCCGGGTTTGCCGACTGGTACATTGTGCAGACCACCAGCCCCGACTTTGACGGCAACTATTCCGATCTCTCGTGTTTCTTAATCTACAAAGACGAGGTCAAAGCCGAACCCAGCAAGTGGGATGCTCTGGGCCTGCGGGGCAACCAGTCGGGCACGCTGGAGGTCAATGGTGTGACGGTGCCGCTCAACCGCATGGTTGGCCCCAAGGGTGACGGCGCGTCTTCTAATGATGAGACGGTTGACCCCTTCTTTTTACTCTGCTCCTCGGCCTGCTGGAACGGCATTTCTCTAGGTGCAATGGACATCGCCAAACGCCACGTTACCCGCAAGAAGCACGTGGACGTGGGCATGCGGGTGGCCGACTATCCCACGATTCAAGACTACTTTGGCGAGGCGATTATGGATACCAACGCCTCCCGCTGTTTTGTCTTTTCGATGGCCAAGCTGATGGATGAGCTGACGGGCGACTGCGACTGGTCGATCCATCAGGATCTCTCGGCAATGCCCCGCGCCCAATACCTGCACTGGTACTGGCAGATCAAGTTTATCGCCGCTAAAAATGTGGCCCACGTCTGCGACAAAATGCTCCATGCCTGCGGCGGGTCTGGCTTTAAGAAAGACATGGAAATTGAGCGCTACCTGCGCGACGGCAAGGCCGGCTGGGTGATGGGGCCAACCAACGAGGTGTTGCGCCAGTTTGTCGGCAAGTATGCGTTGCTGGGGGGCTTTGAGGCTCTAGACTACTGGAACCAGTCGCTGAATGAACGGGTGCTGCACAACGAGCTGAAAAAGATGGATGCCGATGAGAAGCGAGCACTGGCGGCGCAGCTTTTAGCCGAGGCTGAAGCCATGAATGGCAAAGTGGTTGCGATCGCATAGCCTCTCCAGAAACCCGGTTTCTCAAAGAAACCGGGTTTCTGCACCCCCAGTTGATCTACAGGTTGCAAAAATACGGTGCAGGTTTCCCAAAAGCCCCTTACACCCTCCTACCCGGACATTCCGCCGCCCTTAGGCAAAGTCGTGGCCGAATACCGCGTGGCAGCCTGCACGGCGCTGGCCTACCCCATCAAAGCAGGCCAATACATTCAAATCATCGACGTCGAGGGCTCCCAGTGCTCAGACTTTCTCGCCTTTGCTGGGGAGCGCTACCGGGAAGAACTCGATGGCACCGTCACCCGCACGCTCAACGGCAGGGCCATGCCCCAGGCTGGGCTGCACGGCAAATACTTCTCGCAAAACATGAATCCGCTGGTGGAGGTGGTGCAGGATACTTGCGATCGCCACGACAGCTTTATGCTGGCCTGCACAGCTCGCTATTACGAAGATGCCGGATATCCGGGGCACGTTAGCTGTAGCGACAACTTTAACCAGGTGCTGGCCCCCCACGGAATTGCGCCGAGACCAGGGTGGCCTGCGGTGAACTTTTTCTTCAATACAGAGGTGGACGGGGCAGGGGCTATTGCCTCTGCCGAAGCCTGGTCGCGCCCTGGTGACTACGTGCTGCTCAAGGCTCATCAAGACCTGCTCTGCGCCAGCTCTGCTTGCCCAGACGACATTGACCCGGTTAACGGCTGGCACCCCACCCCCATCCATGTACGAGTTTATGACGCAGCCGAAACCTTTCCCCAGGCGATTGGCCGACGCGCTGCCCCCGATCTGCCACTGCGGCTGACTCAAGACAGCGGTTTCACCTCCGCGATTCGGCAACACACCGGGCATCTGGTGGAGTACAGCGGCTTTTGGGTGCCCGCCAGCTTTTCCCATCGAGGCGACCATGCTGAGTACTGGGCGCTGCGGCAGCGCGTCGCCCTGATGGACCTCTCAGCCCTGCGCAAGTTTGAGGTGACTGGCCCAGATGCCGTGAACCTGCTGCACTATGCCTTTTCCCGCAATATTGAAAAACTTGTCCCTGGTCAATCTGCCTACGGCTGCCTGCTCAACCCCCACGGCGGCATCATCGACGATGGCATCGTCTTTCGTTTCAGCAACACGCATCTGCGTTACGTAGGCAACTGCGACAGCGATGCCCTGTGGCTGAAAAAGGTGGCTGATCAGCAGAGCTTTCAGGCTGCGATTCAGCCGGTTAGTGACCATCTGCACAACCTAGCAGTGCAGGGGCCAGTGTCGCGTGATTTACTCTGTGAGCTGGTAGTTTTGAACGAAGAGAGCGGCTGCAAGTCCCTGACTGACCTGCAATACTTCCGCTTTGCTCAGGGCTTCCTGGGCGAAATTCCCGTTCTGGTTTCCCGCACAGGCTACACGGGAGAACTGGGCTACGAACTGTTCGTCCATCCCCAGAATGGCACTGCCCTATGGAACCGCTTGCTCGATGCCGGAAAACCCTATGGGATAGCGCCCCTGGGAATGCTGGCCCTAGATCGAGCGCGAATTGAAGCCGGTCTGCTTGCGGCAGGACGAGAGTTTGACGACCTCACGTCTCCCTATCAGGTAGGCATCGGTTGGACGGTGGCAATGAAAACCAAGGGCGAATTCATAGGTCGCAAAGCCCTGGAACGGATTCAGCCCCATCCCCCTAAAGTGGCCGTTGGTCTGGTGCTGGAGAGCAACGAGGTTGCCTGTGGCGGGCAGTGCGTGTTTGCTGAGGGTGAACGCTGGCGCGTCGGTCACGTTACCAGCGGCACGTTTTCGCCAATCTTGAACTGCAGCATTGCTATGGCCCAGGTCGTACCAGAATTCGCTATACCGGGCACCGGGCTAGAAGTTGG
>JACVRP010000302.1 GCA_014534385.1 Cyanobacteria bacterium Co-bin13 | reverse complement strand
CCTGTCTGGAGGCACTCCAGCCTCCGGTTCCAGCGTTGCCCTCGACTATGCCGGCATTCCAGCCAGCGGTACCTGTGAGTAGATATAGCTGTCGCCACATTGCTTAGGCCCTCTAATTTTTAGGGGTAAGGGGCTTTGCCCCAGCCAAGGGTTCTATCCTTGCCCCCGCCCTACAGCTATTTTCGCTTGGGTTCGCCACCTATCCACCCATCCACCCATCCACACTCCCACCCATCCACAAAAGCCTGTAGCTTATTAGTCTGAAAATCGCTGCAATTCCAGCGGCTACCGCTACAGCCAAAAAAAGCCCCGCTCTGACTAGCAGAGCGGGGCTATTGTGTAGCAGAGCAGTTACGCTCTCACAAGGAACCTAGCTTATCGAGAAGCACCTGCTAGAGCCGGTTGACGCTCAGGACGAGCGGTGGGTTCGCCGTCCTCGTCGATGTCTAGCATCACCGTGTCGCCGTCTTTGACGCGTCCGGCCAAAATGCCTTCAGCTAGAGCATCTTCAACCAGGCGAGAAATAGCCCGGCGCATGGGTCGAGCCCCATAACGCGGGTCGTAGCCATCTCGGATCAGACGCTCCTTAAAGGCGTCTGACAGCTTGACTTCAATGGAGCGCTCTTCCAGGCGATGATTGACCTCGTGCATCATGAGGTCAGCAATCTGCATGACTTCATCGCGGTTGAGCTGGCGGAAGACGATAATCTCGTCTAGCCGGTTCAGCATCTCCGGACGGAAGTACTGCTTCATCTCCTCGTTGACCAGATTGCGGATGTTGTTGTACTGATTCATTTCCGCATCTCCTGTCGCGAAGTCAAAGCCGAGGCCACCGCCACCCTTTTCGATCACCTTCGACCCGATATTCGAGGTCATGATAATCAGGGTATTGCGGAAGCTGACGGTGCGGCCTTTGGCCTCACTGAGGCGACCATCGTCAAGCACCTGCAGCAGGATGTTGAAGACATCGGGGTGAGCCTTCTCGATCTCATCCAGCAGAATCACGGAGTAGGGCTTGCGGCGCACCGCTTCGGTGAGCTGACCGCCCTCGTCGTAGCCGACGAATCCCGGAGGGGCTCCGATCAGCTTGGAGACGGTGTGGCTCTCCATGAACTCGGACATATCGAGACGAATCATGGCCTCTTCGCTGCCGAACAGGGCTACGGCCAGAGCCTTCGCCAGTTCGGTCTTACCCACACCAGTCGGACCCGAGAAGATCAGGCTGGCAATTGGCTTGTCGGGGCTAGCCAGACCCACCCGCGAGCGGCGAATAGCGCGGGATACAGCGACCACGGCTTCATGCTGGCCGACGACGCGCTCATGAAGCACATCTTCCATATGAACCAGGCGGGCCGACTCGGTCTCGGTCATCCGGTTCACTGGAATACCTGTCCAGGAAGCCACAATATCGGCAATGTTGTCTTCATCCACGGTAGGAACTGCCGTAGCGGCCCGAGGCGGCGTGCCCTCAGACTGAAGCTGCTGGAGCAGGGTGGACTTGCGATCGCGCAACCCCTGCGCCTTGCTAAAGTCCTGAACCTGAATCGCTGCATCTAGGTCTTTGTTGACCTGCCGCAGCTCTAGCTTCAGTTCCTTAGAGGGGTACTTGGGCAGGTAGCGCAGCTTGATCTGCGAGGCGGCCTCGTCAATCAGGTCAATAGCCTTGTCCGGCAGGTGGCGATCGGTGATGTAGCGATCGGAGAGCTTGGCAGCCGCTTCTAGGGCCGCATCCGTTAGCTGCACCTGGTGGAACTGCTCGTAGCGGCTACGCAGACCGTGAAGAATCTCGACGGCCTCGTCCACCGAAGGCGGCTCGATGGTAACTGGTTGGAAGCGTCGCTCTAGAGCCGCATCGCGCTCAATGTGCTTGCGGTACTCATCTAGGGTGGTGGCTCCGATGCACTGAAGTTCACCGCGAGCCAGAGCCGGCTTGAGCATGTTAGCCGCATCCAGTCCGCCTTCTAGAGAGCCGGCACCCACCAGGGTATGGATCTCGTCGATCACCAGAATGATGCTCGGGTCGCGCCGCAGCTCCTCGATTAGCTGCGTGAGTCGCTCCTCGAAGTCACCCCGGAAGCGAGTACCCGCCACCAGCAGGCCCATGTCAAGCATGATCACCCGCTTGTCGATCAGGGCTTCGGGAACGTCTTGATTGACGATGCGCTGGGCCAGGCCTTCTGCGATCGCAGTCTTGCCCACGCCCGGCTCACCAATCAAAACAGGGTTGTTTTTGGTGCGGCGGCCCAAAATTTGGACGACCCGCTCAATCTCTTTGCTGCGGCCCACCACTGGGTCAATGCTGCCAGCGGTTGCCCGTTCGGTCAGGTCAATGCCAAACTCACCCAGCACTTTGTTGCGGCGGCGAGAATCACGGCCCCGACGGTCTTCGGTTCTGCCCGTGGGGACGGCGGCAGTTTCTCCTAGCGTGCGAATAATTTGCGATCGCACCTTAGCCGGATCTACGCCCAGATTGCTCAGCACTCGGTAAGCCACGCTCTCGCTGTTCTGCGTCAGGCTCAGCAGCAGGTGCTCAGGTTCAACGTAGGCGGAGTCTAGTTTGCGGGCTTCTTGAAAAGCTTGCTCAAAAACCTGCTTGACCTTGGGAGTAAAGGGAATTTCTGGGGGAACATTGCTGCTGCCGCGCCCAATAATGGCCTCTACCTCATCTCGAGCATCGTTCAGGTTAACGCCCATTTCCTTGAGCACCCCGGCCGATAGGCTAGAGCCCTCTTTCAAGATACCCAGCAGCAGCTGCTCAGTTCCGACAAAGTTGTGGCGGAGACGGCGTGCTTCTTCTTGAGCTTTCATGATCACAGCAATTGCTGTGTTAGTGAAGTGTTCAAACATATGGTTATTGCCTATCCAGGTCTCCGGAAGCCCAATTGGGCCAGCGTTGTCTAACAGATCCCAGATCAATCACCCGCTACGGGATAGGGCCATTGATCTAGCTTGTAAAGTTTTCTATCCCGTATCACTACTGTAAGCAGAATCCGGGCGTTCATCAGTGGGGAGAACCGTAGTCCTGAGTTGGGTTTTGCAAATATTCCCATGGCGAGGGAGCGTTCCTCGTTCAAGTCCATGACTGGAGGTTTACCCGAGGGAAATTTCCTGGTCACGAACTAAGTTGGGCACAGCCCTCCCTGAAAGAAGCCCCTGAAACTCAATGCAGCACTTCTCTTAGAAGTGTTTACATAACTTAATTGTATTTGTTACGTTTAACACACGCAAATCGGGAATGCCCCCAGTCAGATGGACGGTCCCTGTTTAAGCTCGTTTGATTTTGACCCTACAAAAATAGACCAAACACCGATGACAACTGCCTTTCAGCCCACCCACTACCTGGTTTCTAGATCTCGCAAAGTTCCTGTCAGGGTTGTGTCAGGGAATCTGCGATCGCAGGTCTTCACCGAGCAAGAGTGGCTTGAAAGCCGAGATCCTGCCTTTGAGCTGCATGCCAAGCTGGGCCTTTACTGCCGGGGCGTGCAAATTGTGGGCTATCATCTCGAACCCGTAGCCGTACCGGCCCCGACCCCTTCCCCAGTGGCCTGAGCCAGCCCCAACGCCTGAAAATTCACTATCAGTTCCCTATAGAAAGTGGCGCTGTGGGCCTGGATACACTGCCCACAGCGCCGCCGCTGTCTAGAGAGATTGTTAGGAGCATTTACAGAGGATGGTCGGCCAGGCAGGTGCTTAAAATTTCCTGGTCAGCCCCACTAAGGTCGCTCAGCCGATGGAATCCCTCAATGCGAACCGGAATTGCCACCCCAGCCGCTCCCGCAACGGGCGTCTGGTCAGCAGTCAGCGCTAGCTGGAAGGGATGGGAGGTTCTCTCGTAGCTATCAACGACGGCCAGATCTAGCGCCTGCCCCGTCACCGTGCCGTGGAAGCAGTCAAAGGAGGAAGACGGCTGATAAAACGCCCCAACCACCCGGTTCTGCTGAACTTGAAGCAGGATGTAGGTGCTGCCTGCGACGTCGGCTGTTTGGGCTTCTCCATAGAGGTACTGCCCGTCTGCCAGCGGTGAACTGGCCTGGAGGGGCGCTTGGGCGACGAGAGCCAGCAGGCCAGTCAATAGACTAGTGCCAATGGTGACTGCCAATGACCGCTGGCGATTCTGTTGCAGGGTGTGTAGCGGGCGAAAACTAGAGGCAGATGGGGGGAGAGCGGTCATAGGGGTGTTGTTGTTAGCGGGTCACTATATTAACTATCAAGCTCAACTAGGGAATTTCCAGTGATGAAGGGTCAAAATACCGGTGATTTTTTGGATATTCCCCTGTGATCTGGATCAGGGGCTTTGTAAGCTAGGGAACACTGCGCCTCAGAAACGTCTACGCCAACGTCTACTCAGGGGAAATCGATGATTGCGATCCAGGCTCTCCATCAGCAGCTCAACCGCTTAGATGGGCAAAGTTACAAGGCCTACAAGGCGATTCGAGGGGAGTATGACTGCGGCAGTTTTACACTGTTTATCGACTACGTGCAGGGCGATCCCTTTGCCGCGCCGAGCCGGGTGCGGGTGCAGGTGCCCCAGACAGCCGCGCAGTTTCCCGCCGATCTGTATCGCACGTCTACCCGGGCAGTGGCCCTGGCCGACTACCTGACCCGCCAGTTTTACCAGGCGTCGCGGCGGCAGCAGCGGCGCGGCTCGGGCAAGAGCGGCCTGATTGCGGTGACGGCTCCCAGCCAGGCGATTTTGGCGCGAACTGCCGCCAGCGTAACGACTGAGCGGGTGGAGCTGCGCTTCACGGTGGGGCTGCCCGGCTTTGGCCGACGGATTGCCGGACAAGAAGCAGCAACCCTGCTGTGTGAAGAGGTGCCTGATCTGGTGATGAGATCGCTGCTCTACCCCAATCTGGATGCCGCAGCCATTACTCGCCACGTCAATACCGCTGAAGACGCCGAGTGGCTGCGGCAGCAGCTAGCATCGCGGGGTCTGGTGGCCTTTGTGGCTGATGGTGCGATTTTGCCCCGGCGCAGTGGTGTCGATGAGCGGCCCCTGGCAGATCAGGCAGTCCCTTTTCAGTCTCCAGCGGCGCTGCGAGTCACCTTTG
>JACVRP010000480.1 GCA_014534385.1 Cyanobacteria bacterium Co-bin13 | reverse complement strand
GCGGTCGAGGATGCCCACACGCCAGAACCCCACGAAGTATTTAGGAACCTAACTGCGATTACACCCTACAACAATGCCCTCACCTGGGATAACAGGGGCCGCGTCTTAGTTGCCACCTGGACAACCTGGAGCGGATACGCCCAAAACGTGGGCAACCAGGTCATCCTTACCCGAGATTTGTGGGTCACGGCTGTCCCTGATTTGCAGGCCTTTTGTGAAGGCTATCGCCCAACTCCAGAGATCTCCCTAGGTGCGCGACTCAACCAGCTTCTTGGTTTACCCCCTGAACCTATCGACGCTGCCGCGAATCGACAAATCGTTGAGATCTGGGTTGATCCGGCGTTTCTCTTTCGCCCCAGCCCCGATCCCGAAATTACCGATCACGAAGCAGAGCTAAATTTTCGCAGCGCCAGCGAATTTATCTCCGTGCCGTTGAGCTATCAACACTGGTTCTACGCCCAATATGATCAGCGCTACCAGTACAGCGGGCAGCCGATTACTCACGACAGCGTAGGCACTTCCGGTGTGCTCCCCTACCCCTGGACTCAGCTTGGATACACCTACGACTGGGGCAACCCCTCAGACTGGATGGCGCTTGACCCAAATCATCCAGCGGAAGTCGGGCTCAGCGAATTTGTCATTCGTCAGTGGTCGCCGATTGTGGTCAAAGCAACGCACAGTGCAGCTGATTACTGCCGTTAATACTGAGACGGGGGAACGCGAGCAACCCTCTATGTTCACTCCCGTTACTGGCTCACCGCTGTCTTTCCTGCCGCTTCCCGTGGGTTCAGGCTGCGGAAGTAGGTGCCGCCGACCGTAAAGAGAAAGCCCAGGTAGGCTAAAACCTGCAGCAGATAGAGGTGTTCGCGGTAGCCAAAAAGCGTCTTTAGCAAAATGCCGGGAAACTTCTTCTCTGGCAAAATGCCGCTGCCGTCCCACACCTGTGGCCCCAAGATGCAGGAGGTTTGGGAGAAGCAGAGGTCAGAGTTGCGCAGATCAAGCTGGCTGATGGCGGCTAGAGCTGCATCTAAGTTCTTAAAGGCAGAGAGCACCAGCCCGCCGACAATCAGCAGCAGCAGCACCCCCATCACCTGAAAGAACTGCTTTAGGTTGATGCGAATGCCCCAGCGGAAGAGGGCCAGACCAATTAGGGCAGCGGTGACTAGACCTGCGATCGCACCACCCACCGCCGCTGTCGTTGACCCCTGCTGCACCGTGGTGAAAAGAAACAGCACCGTTTCAAAGCCTTCTCGCAGCACCGCAATGCAGATCAGGCTAAAGACGCTCCAGGCTGCCGTATCTCCCTTTTTGAGCGCGGCAGTGACGCTGCCCTCGATCTCAGACTTGAGCGAGCGAGACTGCTGCGTCATCCACACCAGCATCCAGCTCAGGAGGATAATTGCGATCGCACAAAACAGCACATTCAGCAGCGGCTTGACCACTGCCTCCAGATTAGGCACGACCAGCTGCAGCTGCTGCAAACCCGACCCCAGCGCAATGCCGATCATAATGCTGCCCACCAGCCCAGCCAGCACGCCCAAATAGGCCCAGCGGTTAAGCTGGGGTTGATTGGCTTTATTCAAGCAGGCCAGCACAATGCCAACGACCAGGGCCGCCTCCACCCCTTCTCGCAGGGTAATCAAAAACGTGGGTAGAGCTGCAGTGAAATCCATACTTTCAGAACGGGCAACGGTGGGATGTTCTTTAATAGCATTGTGTCAGAGAACGCTGGTTTCGGGGCTAAGCGCCTAAGCGAGACCAATCTCTCGCAGTCGCTGAGCCAGATACTCGCCAGCAGTCAGAGTTGGGTAGCGCGCCGTGCCGCCTGTTCTGGCTACGCAGGCGGGGTGGGGGCTGAGATCCACCTCCGAGCGGGGATGCACAAAGAACGGCAGCGACAGCCTGCCACCTTGAGGATTGCTCGAGTTGACCACCCGATGGGTAGTGCTCTTAAACAGGCCGTTGGTCAGGTTCTGCAGCATGTCGCCCGTATCGACAATGATCTGCCCTGGCTCTGCCTGCAGTGGCAGCCAGTCGCCTGTATGGGTAAGAATTTCTAGCCCTGGGGCCGTTGCTTCGCACAGCAGCGTGATGAAATTGATGTCTTCATGGGCCGCTGCCCGTAGGCTACCGGCAGGCGCATCGGCAGGAACGGGCGGGTAATGGGCAATACGCAGCACCGTGTTGCCCTCGATTACCTGCTTACTGAGCCAGGGGCGGGGCTGACCCAGGTATAGGGCGCAGGCTTCTAGCAAAATCCCAGCGCAGGTCTCAAGCTGGGCAAAGAGACGGATCACGGCCGAACGGAACTCAGGCACTTCTTGGGGCCAAAAGGAATCGGGCTGCTGCAGGCTGCCGCGATTGACGTGCCAAAACTCCTTCAGGTCGGGGAGGGCCGCATCCTTGGCCTGCTCCCGGCCAAATTGGGTAAAGCCGCTCTGACCTTTCAGGTGGGGGTACTCGTACTGCAGTTTGGTGGCGGTCTCTAGCGCAAAAAACCGTTCCGCCGCCCGGTAGGCCGTAGGAATGCTGGCCGGATCAACGCCAGGGTTGCTCAGCACAAAAAACCCGATTTGCTCTAGCGCCAGCCCAACCGCGTCAACAAACTGGGCCTGCTCTTTGGGGTGCCCTGTCAAAAAGGTTTGCAGGTCAAGGGTTGGAATCAGGGGGTGGGACATTAAACTAGTCATTTCTTTAGTTTAAGGGGCGCTATTCAATGCGAACAAAGGGGCCTTGGTAAAATCAGGGGTGTGTCACTTTGGCCGTTTAGGGGTATTCCTCCAATGGTGCAAACACCCTCCAAAGCGCTGTCCTTAGAGGCGTTTCTGCAACAGCCAGAAACGAAACCTGCCAGCGAATACATTGACGGTCAAGTTATCCAGAAGCCCATGCCCCAGGGAAAGCACAGCACCGTTCAGGGAGAGCTGGTAAGCGCTATCAACGGGGCGATGAAGCCCAAACGCATTGCTCGCGCCTTTCCTGAGCTGCGCTGTACGTTTGGCGGTCGCTCGACTGTACCGGACATCGCCGTCTT
>JACVRP010000108.1 GCA_014534385.1 Cyanobacteria bacterium Co-bin13 | reverse complement strand
TTTCTACAGAAGACAACGTCAAGCAGCACGAACACACCCATAAAGTGCTTTAAGAAGTTTCTCCGTAAGGTTACCCGAGGGCTCTTTCGTTTGAAAGAGCCCTCTTTTTATGGAGTTTTTTCCACAGGCTTTACGCGAGAGAGTGCAGGCTTCTGGCCTGCACGGGCGAGATGCCCGCACTACGGACGACGAGATTTACCTGTCATCGAAATGCCTAAAGGTCAGGGTTTGTATTAGAGGTAGCTCCATAGGGTTTTCTACTTAGTGGGAGAATCATGACCTGGCTAAAGAAAACGAGGAGATGTCGATTGCGACATCTCCTCGTTTTGATTTTTGATTTAGTTTTATTAACTGAATTAGACAGAGCTCAAGAAATGCCGAAACAAAACTTGGTAGAAGCTTATCTAAAGCCGACAGAGGCTTGCCAAACGAAGGCAAGCAGCAAAAAGAACACTGGAATAATCGGCAGCACGTCTACCAGGGGATCGAAAATAGAGTAGGCTTCGGGTAGCTTGGCCAGCAGCAGTGCAGCGTCCATAGAAATCTCCATCTCTCAAACACAGGCTTAAGAATTGCATTACATCTTAACATGCTCAGGAGGCACCGCTGACAGCAGCGGTTGAGGCTTTAACCATTCTGCAAACTCGGTTGTGAAGCGATCCGCTAAGATTGCCTCTCGAATGCGCTGGGTAAAGCGAACCAGCTCTGTAATGTTGTGAATTGACAGCAGCGTATAGGCCAAGATTTCTTTGGCGTGGAGCAGGTGGCAGAGGTAGGCCCGGCTAAAGTGCTGGCAGGTATAGCAGGGGCAGCTCTCATCTAGGGGGGTATGGTCACGCCGAAAGCGGGCATTTTTAAGATTCCAGCGGTCGCCCTGCACCAGAGCGCTGCCGTGGCGGGCCAGGCGAGTGGGAATTACGCAGTCAAACAGATCTACGCCCGCTGCGATAGACTGGGCCATTTCTCGGTAGGTGCCTACCCCCATCAGGTAGCGGGGCTTGTGCTCTGGTAGGCAGGGTGTGGTGGCTGCCACGATCTGGGCAATCAGTTCTGGAGGTTCGCCAACGCTGACGCCGCCAATGGCGTATCCGGGAAGATCCAGTTCTGCTAGGGCAGCAGCGGCCTCCTGGCGCAGGTCGGGGTAGACGCCGCCCTGGACAATACCAAACAGCGCCTGGTCGGGGCGTTTATGAGCCTCGATGCAGCGCTTTAGCCAGCGGTAGGTGCGCTCTGTAGAGGCGATGATGGCGTCGCGCTCTGCCGGATAGGGCGGGCACTCGTCAAAGGCCATGATCACGTCTGCGCCCAGGTGATTCTGAATCTCGATAGACTTTTCGGGAGACAGATGGATCATGCTGCCGTCACGGGGGGACTTAAAGGTGACGCATGCCTCGGTGATGGTGCGAATCTGGCTCAGGCTAAATACCTGAAAGCCGCCAGAGTCGGTCAGCATGGGGCCATCCCAGCCCATGAAGCGATGCACCCCGCCTGCCTCGGCTACCAGATCTTCGCCGGGCTGCAGGTGGAGGTGGTAGGTATTGGCCAGCACCATCTCGGCTCCGGTGCCTCGGAGCTGCTCGGGGGTAACGGTCTTGACATTGGCCAGCGTGCCCACGGGCATAAACCGAGGCGTGTGGACGGGGCCGTGGGGGGTGTGAAATACGCCAGCTCTGGCCTGGGTGTGGCTACACTGGGCCTGACGATGAAATGAAAACGCCTGCGCCAATTCTTCAACTACCTGTGCGATCGCATCCTCAAAGTACCGGCCACCCTCGCAGCCAGTGCTCCGTTCTCCACGATACGACATTTTCACAGGGATAGGCGGCTCTCAAGACTGGGCGCTGTGGGCAGTGGCTGGGTTAGGTAAAACCGTAGACCCCTCGCCCAGAGCCCGCTGCATCAGCACGACATCAAGCCACTGACCGCCCTTAAACCCCACCGCCTTTAATACCCCAGCATGGTGAAACCCCAACGCTTGGTGCAGGGCAATCGAGGGCTGGTTGCGGCTGTCGCCAATGACAGCCACCATCTGCCGAAAACCGAGCTGGGTCGATTCTGCTAGCAGGGCCGACAGCAGCAGCTTGCCCAGCCCACATCCCTGAAAGCCTGGCTTGACGTAGACCGAATCTTCCACTGCGTAGCAGTAGCCAGCGCGGCTGCGGTAGGGGCCTACGTAGGCATAGCCTGTGATCCCGCTGTCTCGCTCAGCGACGACGTAGGGATAGCGCTGCTGTTGACCCAGCAACGCCTGCATGCGCCGTGCCATTTCGGCTTCGGTAGGCGGCTCCCATTCGAAGGAGGCCAGCCCATAGCGAACGTGGTGAGCATAGATAGCCGTAATGGCTGGAATATCCCTTAGCGTGGCCGGACGGACGACGTCACCCATACCCTCAAACTCGCTTAAAAACCCCTGGGCTAAAGTTTGATTGTATGCCCAGGTATTTTAGGAATCTGTAAGGGATGTGGCTTCCACAATGAACCGCCGCCAGATCGGGTTGGGCTGCCAAATGCGAAGTAAGTCCTGACGGGCTTGGGCCTCGTCTAACCCCTGACGCAGGCAGCGATAGAGGTAGACGAAGGCCGAAACCCGCATATTGGCAGCACAGTGGACAAAGACGTTTTTGTCCTGATTGGCCTCCATCACCGCAAAGAACCGGTGCAGGTCGGCCAGCGTAGGCTCTTCCCACACAACTGGAATGGGCACGTACTGCATACCCAGCGACTCGACCAGCGCTGCTTCCTGGGGTAGGGCATTGTCAGAGGTGGGCAGGGCCAAGTTGATAACTACCTGGTAGCCTGCCGCACGAATGGCCTCAAACTGCTCTGCGGTAGGCTGACCGGCCGTTGCGATCGCTCCTTTGAGCTGGCCTGCCACCGAATTTGAAATGGGCAAGAAGTGATAGATCGATTCGAGAGATGCGGTAGACACGCTAACTAATCTCCTTCACCCCAGAAAGACAGCAGGGCGCGGGCGCGTTCGGCTCCCTCAGAATTGTCCTGCTGCTGGTAAAGGTAAGCTGAGGTCCGCACATTGGAGATGGCCTGGGCCTGTAGCCCCTGACCCCAGAGCGCTAGTCCCAGGTTGTAGTGGGCACCGGGGTCGCTGGGCACCGCTTCGATGAGGCGGCGGTAGGATAGGACTGCCTGAATGTAGTTTTGCCGCTCCAGCAGAAGCCTGCCTAGCAGCGCGTGGGCCGGTACCAGGTCCGACTGCAGCCGCACCGCCCGCAGCAGGTAGTCAAAGGCGGCCTCTTCATTGCCCTGCTGGTAGAGCATCTCGCCTACTCGGTACTGGACTTCGGCATTTTCGGGCATTAGTGAGCTGGCCTGGCGCAGGTTTTCTAGGGAGGCTGCCAGGTTGTCTTGGGCCCGGTAGATGTTGGCTAGACCCACATAGACGTTGCCACGCTTGGGGTCGATGCGCTGGGCCTGCTGCAGGTTTCGCAGGGCTTCAGCGTAGTTTTCCTGGTCTAGATAGAGGGTGCCGATGGCCTCGTAGACTCTGGCATTGCCGGGGGCTACCCGAGCCAGTTCCTGATAGGTGGCCAGGGCCGCATCGTGGTTGTTTTGCAGCATCTGGATGCCGCCGATGCCGAGGTAGGCGTTGGCTTCTCGCGGCGCTACGGCCAGAATGGCGCGATAGGTCTCAATGGCCTCATCGTACCGTTCGGCGCTGTGAAGACTGTGGGCCATGCCGTAGCGAAAGGGGAGGTTGTTGGGCTCTAGCGCGATCGCAGCTCGGTAGGCCTCGACAGCGGCGGGATAGTTCCGCTGCTGAATCTGCAGGTAGCCAATCCCGGAAAACAGACGGGCATTGCTGCGGTCGATCTGGGTGGCCTGCTGATATAGCGAAATTGCCCCTGCGTAGTCTTTGGCGTTGACCTTATCTTCGGCCTGGCGCAGGAGGTCATCGACCTGATCTTGCTGAGCGCTGCTGAGCGTGGCCTGGGCCAGAAGAGATCCTTCCCAAGGCAGGGCTAGCTGAGCGTCTGTCAAAGGGGGCATAGCGGGCTCTACGGCCAACCGGGCCCTGGCGGATTGGGGCAAGGCCCCCAACAGGCTCAGAGCAGCTAGGGCAGAAACTAAGGAAAGCTGAGTTCTCACAGGGAATCCTCCTACGGCGTGGAACAGCGGCAGATGAAGGGTTTCAGTCGGCCAATGTTACGTTTTGTGTGATTCAACCCCTGATTGTACCAACATACATAGCCCTCTTAGCAGAATCAGGACCGCTCGAATATGACAGATAGGTTGTTAGCGGGCATTTCAATCACCTCTTGGAGCCGCAACTGCTGATTTGCGGCAGCGGCAGCGACGTCTTCCAGGTGGCGCAGACCCCACTCGGAATCTTGCGATCGCAGCTTCTGATCAAAGGCTTCATTGCTGGCAGCGGTGGGCTGACCCTGCCGCCGGAAGGGGCCGTAGAGATACAGTACCCCGCCAGAGGGCAAGATTCGACCGGCCCCAGCCATCAGCCCCAGGCAGCTTTGCCAGGCAGAGATATGAATCATATTGATGTTGACGATGGCCGTCAGATCGGGCACGAGCGGCTCAACGCTGTTGGGCCAGGCCGGATCGGCGGCATCTAGATCAATTGGCGGCAGCAGGTTGTCGGTGGGGGAGTGGGCAATCCAGGCCTGAATGCTGTCGCGGGCAAAGGGACTGGGGTCGCTGGGCAACCAGCGCCGGGGCCGTAGCTGGGGCGCGCAGTAAACGGCGTGTTGGCCGCTGCCGCTGGCGATTTCTAGCACGCATCCGGTCGGCGGCAGCACTCGTTTCAAAACCGCTAGGATGGGCTCTCGGTTGCGTTCCGCCGCCGGAGCATGTTGCCGCAGATCCAGGTCGTCCTTCATGATGGCCTTGGGGTTTGTCCTTTTGGTATTGTCTCGCGTCTAGGCCCTCAGTGTCGCTGCGCTCCCCTTTTCACCTATCCCAATTTGCCCTCAGCGCCCTGCCTGGGGTAGGGCTGGTTGCGCTGTTTCTGCTGGGTTTGGGGCTGCGGCTATGGGGTTTGGGTCGGTTCAACACCCTTGTCTTTGACGAGGTTTATTACGTCCGCTTTGCCGTTGACTACCTGCAGCAGCAGCCCTTTTTTGATGCTCACCCACCCCTAGGCAAGTACCTGATTGCCGTTGGTATCGCCCTGGTCAACCCGCTGGCCGAGCGATTTGATCTGGCGGGAAACACGCTGGCTGGCATCTGGCTCAGCCCCTGGAGCTACCGCTGGATGACTGCTCTGGCCGGAGCCTGCCTGCCACCGCTGTCAGCGGCGCTGGCCTATTTCTTGGGGGCGGGCTACCCGCAGCGGCAGCGGTTGATTTTTGGCAGCTTAGCTGGAGGGCTGATGCTGTTGGAGGGATTGACGCTGGTGGAGTCTCGCTATGGGCTGATCAACCTGTTTTGGGTGGGGCTGGGGTTGGCGGGGCAGGTCTGTGTGCTGGCGGCAGGGTCAGCGCAGCGGCCAGCCCTTAGGTATGCGACGGCAGGGGTAGCCTTTGGCGGTGCGATCGCAGTCAAGTGGAACGGGGCCGGCTTTCTGCTGGGCCTTTATCTGCTGTGGGGTTTGGGTCGCTGGTGGTCGGCTCGCCCGCAAAAAGGCTCTGGGCAAAACCCGGTACCCCTAGCGCTGCGGCAGCTCAGCCTGCCGCAGCTGCTGATCTACTGGGGTGGGGTGCCGCTGCTCACCTACTGCCTGCTCTGGCTGCCCCACCTGCACCTGACGGGTACCTCGCTAATCACCGTTCATCGCCTGCTTTGGCAAGCCCACCAGTCTATCGGAGCCGCCACCCATCCCTACTGCTCTGCCTGGTATACCTGGCCGCTGCTGCTGCGCCCAGTTGCCTATTTCTACCGCAGCGTGCAGATTGGCCCGGCTGAATCCACTGTTTACTCGGTGCAGGGCCTGGGCAATCCGGTGCTCTGGTGGCTGTCAACTGCAGCTGTAGTCGTGCTGCTGGGGCAGATTCTGAGCCAGCGGCGGTACAGGGGACAGGGCCGAGGGCCAGACCCGGTAGCGGTGTTTTTGCTGGTTAACTACGGGGCTAACTGGCTGCCCTGGGCAGGGGTGCAGCGGTGCACCTTTCTCTACCACTATCTAGGGTCGCTGGTGTTTAGTGGGGTTGCGATCGCATACCTGCTGACCGGCTGGCTGACCCACCCGCGCCCAGATTTTCGCCGGTTGGCCTGGGGGCTGCTGCTGCTGATCGGGGCGGCCTTTGTCTTCTGGCTGCCGGTCTACCTGGGGCTGCCGCTGTCGCCAGAGGCGCTGCGCTGGCGCTGGTGGCTGCGGCTGTGGATCTGATCTCCCTTGCTAAACCCCTTTTGTTACAACCCTGTGCCCGGTTAGCTACGGCTGAAAATAGCTCGGTAGACGGGTTGGCCTTTTTCTAGGGTGACTCTTTCCCGATCAGTTTGGGCTGGAAAGGGACTGTTGGGCAGCCAGTCAGCAGCGGTGCGGTTAAAGGCAGCGTGTTCAGAAAAGCGCTCTACCATATCCTCGGCAACTTCTCTCACGTCTGACTGAAGCACCACCTGGCCCTGGGGGGGCAGAGCCGCTGCGATCGCACTAACCAGTTCGGGCTGCACTACCCGCCGCTTTTGGTGACGCTTTTTAAACCAGGGATCGGGAAACTGAATGCTGACCCGCTGCAGCGAAGGCACTGGCAAACTCTCCACTAGGGCCTGAAAAGACATATTGACGTTGCAAAAAAGAAAGTGCAGGTTGGTCAGATTGGCCTCATCGCGCCGCTTGAGCGCCTGATCGACCAGCGGTTCACGAATCTCCAGACCTAAAAAGTTCCAGTCTGGCTGCAGCGCCGCCATCTGCATCACAAAGACCCCCTTGCCGCAGCCGATATCGATGTGGAGAGGCTGCTCAGGACGGGCAAAGACCGTTGCCCAATCCGGCGGCGGCGTTGACTGCTGGTACTTGTCACTGAGGGGATTAACGTGCTGACGAACGCGGACGACGGCCAAGGGAATCTCCTTTAAAGACGAGTCACAAAGGGTAAGGGGTGCCGAAGTGGGTGGGAGCAGAGTAGGCTGGTAGGGACTTTTCAGCCCCGTTTGAACCTTGGGTTTGTCTCATGGGATTGCGCTTTCGCTTCGCTGTCATCAGTGATCCGCATATTGCTTTGCCCGAAACCATTTGGGATTCGCCCAATCGGTTTCACCTAGTGGAGGTGAGCATTCCGGCACTAGAGCAGATTTTGGACCATTTGGTGACGCTGGATCTAGACTTTTTGCTGCTGCCGGGGGACTTGACCCAGCACGGCGAACGCAGCAATCACCAGTGGCTAGCTCAGCGGCTGCAAAAATTGCCTTTTCCAGTCTACGTGGTGCCGGGCAATCATGATGTCATTGCCAAAGACGGCGCAGGCCCAGCCATTGGCTTTGATGAATTTCCCCAGATCTACCAGGGGTTTGGCTATGGCGACGGCAAGACTCCCTACTACCTAACGGAAATCTTGCCTGGCCTACAGCTCATTGGGCTAAACTCCAATGCCTTTGATGAAGCGGGCAATCTCCTGCCCGTGGGCTATCTAGACGAGGCCCAACTGACCTGGCTAGATGACGTGCTGCCCGCCCTGCAGAGCGATCTGGTGCTGGTGATGCTGCACCACAATGTGCTGGAGCACCTGCCGGGGCAATCTCAAAGCCCTTTGGGACAGCGCTACATGCTGCGAAACGCGGCGGCGCTCATTCAACGCCTAGAAAAGGCTAACGTGCAGCTGCTCTTTACCGGGCACCTGCACGTTCAAGATGTGGCTCGCCAGGGCAGCCTGTGCGAGATTTTGACTGGCTCGCTGGTGAGCTACCCCCATCCCTTTCGGGTGCTGGCGGTGGAACAGGGCGACGACGGCAGGCTACAGGTGGAGATCCACTCTCAGCACCTGGAGTCGGTGCCAGACCAGCCAGACCTCCAGGGGTTTTCGCGCGAGTGGATGTGCGATCGCGCCCTCCCCTTTATGGTGAAGTTTCTCACCAGCGCGCCCTTTAACTTGCCCCTAGCAGAAGCACAGACTGTTGCGCCTGGGCTCAGGCACTTCTGGGCCACGATTGCCGCTGGCGACCCGCAGTTTGACTTCTCCCATCTGCCGCCCTCTACCCAACGTCTGCTAGAAGCTTTCAACGCAACCGATGCCGAAGGTAAGCCTCAGCAGATTGATAACAGCGCTACACTGGTGCTTTAGGGACGCGGAGACGCGTCCCGTCACAGACTACAGCTTCCGCTAAGCGCCTTCCCACAGTTCGCGAACGGTGCCTTCAGGCATCCACTCGGCTAGCTCCTGAATGCGCTCCTCGGAAAGTTCATCTTTGGTAGCTGAGAAAACTGCCTTGACGACTTTTTGCGCATTGGAGGTGGGGGGCACGCTGGCTTCGGTGTCTACCCGTCTCAGGAACAGGTCAGAGCCGATGCCCGTCCAGCCTGGTCCCCGCAGCGGCGGACGAATCCGGCTGAGGAAGCTGACGATGGGGTTGGTGTCGTGCCAGATGTCGGCTACTTCCATCTTCAGTGCTTTTTCGTCGGTGTCTAGCGCTTCAGTATGAAGCTCTGACTCCACGCGGTCGGCCTCTTCGGTCGTCATGACGTCGCGCATGACTCGGAAAACGACCTCGGCGATGTCGCGGGCATCGTAGGGATCAGAGATGCTGCCCTTAACCATGACCTTCTCTAGGAAAGGCATGTGCTCGTCGGGTAGCGGCACCTGAGGCCCCTGATCGAGTCCTTTAGGCGGGTTGGCCTCCATCTCCTGCAGCATGCGCTCACCTTTTTCGGTCAGCTCTGCTTTTTGGAAGGTGATCAGGTGGGGCAGCGGTCCATCAGACGCACCAAAGGTATTGGCAATGCGGATGTCAACTTCTTTGGGGTTGGTGGCATCGGGTACGTCTTCCTGGTTGCCGTAGGCGTTACCGCTAAAGACGGCATTGATGTACTGCTTCTGGTTCAGGTAGTCCAGATGCCCCAGCAGATCCACTGGAGTCAGGTTGATGCCTGCAAAGTCGGTCTGGGTAAAGTTAACTGGATCGGGGCCGGGTGCGCGATCGCAATCATGGACCTTTTTCAAAATGATATAAACCACATCATCCCGAATCGGAATTGGCATAGCTTACTCCTATCAAACAAAAATCAAAATAAGAAAAGATATCAACGGGATGAAAAGACGCTTTTATTCCTCGACATACATCGGCGGTTCAATCGCGAAGTTGTCAATCTTGCCAGATTCGTCAATCACAAAGCCGTGGCTGGTCGGCAGTGTGCCTTCCTCTTGCTTTTCGTATTCCTCAATCTGATGCTCATTTAGCTCAGCATCGACATTGGAAGGAATCTTGGCTTCAGGGTCATTGACCATGGGGTTTTGGGCCATCTGCACAGCCCACTGATCTCCCGAAGCTCCCTTTCCAGGCTCAGCCTCATTTGGATCCCCCGGCTGATCCCGGCGGCTTTGATCCTTATCCATAATGCTTTCCTCTATCAACGGCAAACCGACTAACAACCTCATCGGCTGTGCCGGATTGCTAGCAAGTTACCGTCATTTCTGTTAAATCGAGTACTATCTCGGGTTACAGTCTTGCTCTCAAAAACTTATCTCTTAAGTTAGGTGGACTTTGAACGCGGAGGGTTTGAGGGGTGGTGGGCAGCCCCAACCGCGGCCCACC
>JACVRP010000580.1 GCA_014534385.1 Cyanobacteria bacterium Co-bin13 | reverse complement strand
TCCAGGGGAGAGAGGAGACCCCAGAAAAGATGCAGTAGCCTGAGAAAAACTGAGGCGCATGACGGGTGAGCGCGATGGATCAACTGATACAACTCACGGCTCTGGTGATTGTCCGACTAGGACAGTTCATTCAGCCTTTTCTGGTGCCGCTGTGCTTTGTAACGGCCTGGCTATTTGTAGTATTGACGATCTGGAATCTGGTGTCGGCGGCACGTGAGGGGATCACCCAGGCCAAACAGATGCACCAAATTCCCTGCGCCGACTGCCGTTACTTTACCAACAGTCACTTCTTGAAATGCCCCATTAACCCCATGATGGCGCTTTCGGAAGAGGCCATTAACTGTTCCGATTTTGAAGCGGCCAAACCGCTAAGCAAGGTAAAAGACGTTAGTAGAGCTTAAGTACCCGATTGCCCATTTAAGTCGAGCATTTCTTTGGCCCTTCCCCCCCGGGTGCAGCCCCGTTTAGAGTTTATTCCCCCCCGGTTTAGCCCCTGGGTGCTGCGCATAACGCATCTAGGATCGCCGCTGTTGAGACGAGTTCGGCTCCGCAGCTGGCTCCCCGCTGGCATTCGACGGGTAAAATGCCAGCAGGTCAAAACCCTAGCCGATTGCTACTCCCAGTTCCAGCAGGGCAAAATTCGGTTGATTGTAGCCTTTCGCCATTCTGAGGTAGACGACCCGCTCTGCCTGGCGGCCCTCTTTTCCCGCGACCTGCCCAACGTTGCCCGGCAGCACGGCATCCCCCTTAAAGCTCCTCTCCACAGCTACTTCATGTACGACCGGGGCATGCCGCTCTGGGCCGGGCGCTGGCTGGGCTGGTACTTCTCCCGCATGGGCGGCATTCCGGTGCATCGGGGGCGGCGGCTAGACCTGAAGGCCATCAAGACGCTGCGAGAAAAGCTGGTGTCGGGCACGCTGCCCCTCGGCATTGCGCCGGAGGGAGCGACCAATGGCCACGGGGAAATTGTCAGCCCCCTCGAACCCGGATCGGCCCAGCTTGCCTTTTGGTGCCTTGAAGATCTTAAAAAGGCAGGACGCTCCGAGCAGGTGGTGGTGCTGCCCATCGGCCTACAGTACCACTACCCCGACTCTAACTGGGCGGCGCTCAATCGCCTCCTGAGCCAGCTAGAAGCCGACGTGGGCCTACCCGTAGAGTCTTTTGCAGACCCCCAACACACCCCCGCCGAAGCCTACTACAAGCGCCTGAACTGCCTAGGCCAACACCTGCTGACGCGCATGGAGCAGTTCTACCAGCGATTTTTCCAAAGACCGCTTACCTCCTCAAACGCCAGCGTCTCAAGCGACCCAAACGAGCCAGCCGACAGCCCAATGCTGACCCAGCGACTGGAGTCGCTGCTGCATGAAGCCCTAGCCGTTGGCGAACAGTTCTTCAAACTGCCCAGTACCGGCAGCCTGAACAGCCGCTGCCGCCGCCTGGAAGAAGCCGGATGGGCCTACACCTACCGCGAAGACATCGGCTCAATTGCCGCCCTGCCGCCGGTCGAGCGCGGTCTGGCCAACTGGATCGCCGAAGCAGCCAGCCTCCATACCCGGCACATGCGCCTGGTAGAAAGCTTCGTCGCCGTTACCGGCCACTACGTCAAAGACAAGCCTAGCTTTGAGCGCTTCGCCGAAACCAGCCTGATCCTGTTTGACCTGGTAGAACGCCTTAAGGGCACCAAAGTCCCCGCCCGCCCCCGCCTCGGCTGGCGAGACGCCACAATTACGATAGGAGACCCGATTGATGTCAGCGAGCGGTGGCCGCTCTACAGCCAGGGGCATCGCGCCGCGAAGCAGGCGGTTGAGACGCTGACGCAGGACTTGCAGAAGGCGCTGGAGGGGCTGATTATCGAGTAATAGTTTTAAGTGCTGAGTTAACTCAGCACTTAAAACTTAAAACTTCACCCAATCACCTTCTCCAACAAAGCCGACACCTCCCTAGCGTGATTCATCACCATCAAATGGCCCCCCTGGGGCAGCATGAAGTCAGGCTCAACGAAGAAGGGGGGGAAGATGCGATCGCAATCCCCATGAATATGCGTGAGGTTCTCTGGGATCTCTTCGTTTTGCCAGAGCACGACTCGGTGCAAAGCCCACTTGAGAAAGTGGGGGTCGGTCTCTAGCAAGATTGTCTTGAGCAGCTTGCGCTCATCAGGGAGATTGACGCCAAACACCCAGTAGGCAAACCAGGAGATGGCCCAGAGCAGGCTTTTAAAG
>JACVRP010000516.1 GCA_014534385.1 Cyanobacteria bacterium Co-bin13 | reverse complement strand
CCGGACGGGTGCTCGCCAACGGTGGTCACGATTACCAGCGGATCAGCCAAAAGCCTCGGCCTAGTTTGTGGGACCGAGTAATTTTAGTGCTAACGCGGCCAGGGGCCTGGTGGTACGACGGGTTCTCATCGCCCCGGCTGGGTCGGCTTTACCGCTGGTCGCTGGGTGGGGTTACCGCTCACCCCTGGCTGGCGGTGGGTCTGACCATGGCGATTCCGCTGATCGGCTTTATTGCAGCGGGAACGCTGGATGAGCAGTTTTTTCCCCTGGTAAACCGCGACCAGGTGCAGATTGAGATCGAGTTTGCCCCTCAAACTGCGATCGCACAAACCCGTCAGGCCACTCTCCAGGCCCGCGACCTGCTGCTGGCCCACAGCGAGATCCAGGATGTCCACTGGTTTGTGGGCGAAAGCGCCCCCAAGTTTTACTACAACCTCACAGGCAACCGCCAAAATCAGGCCCACTACGCCCAGGCGATGGTGCAGCTCAAGACTGAGCAAAACGTCAGAGGCATTGTGCAGAACCTGCAGGCTGAACTAGACGCGCTGTTTCCCTCGGCCCGCGTGATTGTGCAGCAGCTCCAGCAGGGGCCACCCTACAATGCCCCGGTGGAGCTGCGCCTCTATGGCCCGGATATCGAAACCCTGCGCCGCCTGGGCATCGAAGTGCGGGAGATACTGGCCGCTCTGCCCAACGTGGTGCAGGTGCGCGACGACCTGACCGAAGGCGTGCCCAAGCTGGGGCTGACGGTCGATAACGAGCAGGTGCAGCAGGCCGGATTGACCAACACTGCGATCGCACAGCAGCTCGAAGCCTATTCCGAAGGGGTAACGGGTGGGGCCCTGCTAGAGTCCACCGAAAATCTGCCAGTGCGGGTGCGGCTAGCCAATACCGATCGGGCCAGTCTTGGGCAGCTGGCTTCGCTGGATCTGCGGCCTGAGCAGAGCCCAGATCGGGCCTTTCGCCCCACCTCTGCCCTGGGTCAGTTTGAGCTGCTGTCTCAATTTGCCAGCATTGCCCGCCGCAATGAGCAGCGGGTCAACACCGTGCAGGCCTATATTACGGCTGGCGTGCTGCCCGATACCGTGCTCACCGCTCTGCAAGAACGGCTGGAGGTCAGTAGCTTTGAGCTGCCGCCAGGCTATCGTTACGAGTTCGGTGGCGAGTATGCCGAACGCAACTCAGCGGTCGGAAATTTGCTGCTCTATGTGCCGCTGCTGGTGCTGGTCATGGTGACAGCGCTGGTGCTGTCGCTGGGTTCGTTTAGACAGGCGGGCATTGTAGCCGTGGTGGCGATTGGGTCGGTGGGCATGGCCCTGTTTTCCCTCAAGGCGTTTGGCTCGCTGCTGGGCTTTATGGCCATTGTCGGTACGATGGGCCTGGTGGGGATTGCCATTAACGGAGCCATCATTGTGCTCTCGGCCTTTAACGAAGATGCCCGCGCCAGCCAGGGCGACCCCAAAGCGGTGCAGGAGGTGGTGGTCAAAGCTACCCGCCACGTTTTGACGACAACCATTACGACGATGGTGGGGTTTGTGCCTCTGCTGGCCGACGGCAACCCTTTTTGGCAGCCGCTGGCGATTGCGATCGCAGGCGGCATTGGCGGCTCACCCATCTTGGCCCTGTACTTCACCCCAGCCGCCTACCTGCTGCTGTGCCGTCGCCCCAAAAGCCTCCCCCAAGAAGCGCCGGTAAAAGGCGGCGTTGCTGATTGATGGTATAACTGGCCCCTACGGCGATTTTCAGACTAATAAGCCACAGGTTTTTGTGGATGGGTGGGCGGGTGGATGGGTGGCGAACAGCTGTATGTAGCAACGCCCGAAGTTTCGGTCAGAGCAGAAGCACACAGGGTATCTTCCTGCAGGGGGTGCTCTTTTACCCTCGTCCGTGACAGAGTTTGAACTTCTTGCCGCTGCCGCACCAGCAAGGGGCATTGCGCTGGGGAGCTAGGGGCGGCAGCAAGTCACCCTCAAGGTAAAGCCAGCGGCCCTTGAGCTTGGTAAAGCGGGACTTTTCGTGAAGTTGGGCAACCGTATCTGTGCGGTACAGCGCAACAAATTCGACCGTCCCCGTTTCGTCTGTGGGCTGTCCTCCCTGAACTTCTAAAATAGTGAGCCCTAGCCAAGTGGTGTTTTGACAGCTTTGACGCAGCTGCTCAAGATCGCTAAATCGACGTTTGCTAGGGTGACGTGTGGCGACGAGATAGTCCACGCTGCCGTTGACATAGGCCGTGTAGCGAGACCGCATGAGGGCCTCGGCAGTCGGTGCCTGAGCCAGGTTTTGCAGGTAAGGCTTGCAGCACTCAGCATAGTTTTTGAGGCTGCCGCAGGGGCAGAGGGAAGAGCCATTAAACGCCAGCGGAATGTTTTCGTCTGCCAATCCTGAATGCCTCCTTCCGTAAAAGGTTGTTTGAGAAGTGCCACAGCTTACTTGGATCCCCCCTGCCCCCCTTGGAAAGGGGGGTGAAAAGTCCCCCTTTCCAAGGGAGATTAGGGGGATCTTTACCGAGCGAGTTTACCGAAGAGGGCTTTTCAAACATCCTCTAAGTCCTTGAGCAGGAGTATTGCCTAAAAGTGATTCAAAACCTTATGTGAAAATACCAGAGCGTAGGTACAACAAATTGCCCCAAGTATTTCAATTAGGCACAAACCCAAACTCATATTATCTGAGGTGGGTGGAAACACATGCGCCCAGTCTAGAACGAAGACACCCAAGTAAGACCAGGTCAGAGCAATTGCTCCCCAGGCAGCAAAAT